>JACREU010000104.1 GCA_016212705.1 Deltaproteobacteria bacterium | reverse complement strand
GCATGACGTTCGAGTATTTGAATTCCTTCATGAGAGAAGGAACGACCTCTTTCTGGTATTTGTCCATAAGCCTTGCAGTCATTTGTCGAGCACCTCGCCGCACTTTTTACAGACCCTGACCCTCTTGTCGCCGTCCGCCTTTACGCCGGTCCTCACAGGCCCCTTGCACTTGGCGCAAAGAATCATGACGTTTGAGATCGCTATCGGGCCCTCTTTTTCGATTATCCCGCCCTGCTTGTACTTGGCCGTGGGCTTCTGGTGGCGCTTCACCATGTTGACCTTCTCTACAAAGACCTTGCCCTTGTCGGGCTGGACCCTCATTACCTTGCCGGTCTTGCCTTTTTCCTTCCCGGCTATGACCATTATCTGGTCTTCTTTTCTTATCCTGAGTGACATTTGTCCAAACCCTTTTCGTTTAATGGACTCGTTGCACTAAGCCCTTTGGTCCGCCTGCGTTCCTTCTTGTCAGCCTTCCAACCGGCCAGGCCCTGAGATTCCGTCCGCCGTCAGCCGCTTCCGGCCTTAGAGGACCTCCGGGGCGAGAGAAACTATCTTCATGAACTTCCTGGCGCGGAGCTCCCTTGCCACTGGTCCGAATATCCTTGTGCCGACGGGCTCGTTGTCCTTGTTGATGATGACGACCGAGTTCTCGTCGAACTTTATGTAGGAGCCGTCGGCGCGACGCACTTCCTTCACGGTCCTTACGATCACCGCGCGCACGACCTCGCCCTTCTTGACCTTGCCGTCAAATACAGCCTCTTTAACGTTGACGACGATGATGTCGCCTACCTCGGCGATGAGCTTGTTTGAGGCGCCTATGACCTTTATGCACGAGACCCTCTTGGCGCCCGAGTTGTCCGCGACTCCGAGTATCGAACGGATCTGTATCATTTCGCCTTCTCCAGTATTTCCTTAACGCTCCACCTCTTGGTCTTGCTGATGGGCCGCGTCTCTACAATAAGGACCTTGTCGCCGGCCGCGCACTCGTTCTTCTCGTCGTGGGCCTTGTACTTTACGCGCCTCTTGACGTACTTGCCGTAGAAGGGGTGCTTGGAGAGCCTCTCTATGGCGACTACTATGGTCTGGTTCATCTTGCCGCCGGAGAGGACGCTTCCGATGAGGGTCTTTCTCTCTGTTCTCGCTTCCGTCATTTACTTGGACCTCCCCTTCTCGGCTATGACCGTCTTCACCCTTGCTATCTCCCTCTTTATGATGCGGAGCCTCAGCGGGTTTTCAAGCTGGTTGGTGGCGTGCCGCATCTTCAGGTTGAAGAGCTCCTTGGAAAGCTCCGCCTCCTTCGCCGTCATCTCCTCGGGGGTCAAATCTCTTATCTCAGCCGGTTTCATATTACATCCCTTTTGATGAACTTGGTCGGAATCGAAATCTTGTGAGCGGCGAGCCTGAACGCCTCTCTCGCGATGGCCTCGGTCACGCCCTCCATCTCATAGAGGATCCTGCCGGGCTTTATGACCACTACCCAGTCCTCCGGGCCGCCCTTGCCGCTTCCCATCCTGGTCTCGGCTGGTTTCTTGGTGACCGGCTTGTCCGGGAACACCCTTATCCATATCCTGCCGCCCCTCTTGATGTAGCGGGTCATGGCAATGCGCGCGGCCTCTATCTGCCTCGTCGAGAGCCAGCCGCACTCGACCGCCTGCAGGCCGTAGTTTCCGAAATCAAGAGTGGCTCCCCTTGTGGCGAGGCCTCTTCTCTTGCCCCTCTGGTGTTTCCTGAATTTTACCTTCTTTGGCATCAACATGGCAATATCACCTTACTGGGCCGCTGTCTCGCCGGTCTGTGCCCTGACCGCGACGACGTCGCCCTTATATATTAATACTTTTACGCCTATTATCCCGAATGTCGTCAACGCCTCGGCCTGGCCGTAGTCTATGTCCGCCTTCAACGTGTGGAGCGGGACCCTGCCTTCCCTGTACCACTCGGTCCTGGCTATCTCGGCGCCGCCGAGCCTTCCGGCGCATGTGATCTTAATCCCCTTGCCGCCCATCCGGAGGGTCGAGGTCACGGCCTTCTTCATCGCCCTCCTGAAGGATACCCTTCTTTCGAGCTGGAGCGCGACGTTTTCCGCGACGAGCTGGGCGTCGGTATCCGGCTTTCTGACCTCCACAATCTCAAGCGCCACTTCCCGGCCCGTGAGCTTTGCGAGCTGCTTCTTCATTACGTCGATCTCGGCGCCCCTCTTGCCGATGACGATCCCGGGCCTCGCGGTCCTGATGATGACCTTTACGGCGTTGGCGGTCCTGTCTATCTCGATGGAGGAGATGCCCGCGTGGAAGAGCTTCTTCTAGACGAACTTCCTTATCTTCAAGTCCTCGTGGACGAAGGCGGCGTAGTTCTTCTCGCTGTACCACCGGGTGTTCCAGCCCTTTGATATGCCGAGCCTAAAGCCTATTGGATGAACCTTCTGACCCAAAAAACTACCTCCGTTGTCTCTACAGGTTTAAATTTTAAGAATGTCCTTTATATCAAGCCGCGGTTACTTTTCGCCGACGACTATCGTAACGTGACTCGACCTTTTCCTGATGAGCGCGCCCCTGCCCATCGCCTTGGAGTGCGTCCTCTTTATCGTCGGGCCCGGGTCTACGAAGGCCCTCGTCACGAAGAGCTTGTCCACGTTCAGGTTCTTCGTGTTCTCGGCGTTTGCCGCCGCGCTCTTTACGAGCTTTGATATCTCGCGGCTGACGGCCTTGGCGTTGAATTTAAGGATCGTGATGGCCTCATCGACCTTCTTGCCCCTTATGAGGTCAACGACCAGACGCGTCTTCTGCGGCGAGGTTCTCAGATATTTTAATATTGCCTTGGCTTCCATTTTAAGCGTTGCTCCTTATTGGCGCTTGCCACCCGCGTTCCATCGGCGGCTCGTGTATCAATGCTCGAATCCGTATATTTGACCTTCAAACATTCCAGCAGAGGGGGAGGCTCACTTCATCCGCGCCCCGCTCCCTGCCGTCATCAAACCGCAACCCAGTTCCTACCGGGAACGGCGTCCTTCCGGACTATCCCTTTGCCCCGGGCACCTTCGCCTTTTTTATGCAGGCGTGTCTGTGGAAGGTGCGTGTCGGCGATATCTCGCCGAGCTTGTGCCCGACCATGTTCTCGGTGACGAAGACCGGGATGAACTTCTTGCCGTTATGCACGGCGATCGTGAATCCGACCATCTCAGGGGCTATCATCGACCTCCTGGACCAGGTCTTTACTACTTTCTTCGACCTCGCTTCGGTCGAGTCTTTTATCTTGTCGAGCAGGTGTCCGTCTATAAACGGCCCTTTCTTTAAGGAGCGCACTCTTACTTCCTCCTGGTTATTATGTACTTGTCGCTCGTCTTGTGTTTCCTTGTCTTATATCCCTTTGTCGGCACGCCCCACGGGTTCGTCGGGTGGTTGCCGCCCTTGGACTTTCCTTCGCCGCCGCCGTGCGGATGGTCGACCGGGTTCATGGCGACACCCCTGACCTTCGGGTTCCTGCCGAGCCAGCGTGACCTTCCGGCCTTGCCGATCGTCACGTTCTCGTGGTCTAAGTTGCCGACCTGGCCGATCGTGGCGTAGCAGTCCTGGAGTATGTACCTGACCTCGTTGGAGGGGAGCTTAAGCGTCGCGTGGCCGCCCTCTTTCGCCATTAACTGCGCATACGCGCCGGCGCTCCTGGCGAGCTGTCCGCCCTTGCCCTTCTTCATCTCGATATTATGTACGAACGTGCCTACCGGGATGGATTTAAGCGGGAGCGCGTTGCCGGGCTTTATGTCGGCGTTGGCGCCGGCGACTACGGTATCCCCGACCTTAAGGGCAACGGGTGCGATTATGTACCTCTTCTCGCCGTCCGCGTAAGCGAGGAGCGCTATGTTAGAGGTCCTGTTCGGGTCGTACTCTATCGCCTCGACCTTTGCCGGGATGTCGATCTTGTCGCGCCTGAAGTCGATGATCCTGTAGAGCCTCTTGTGCCCGCCGCCTATCCAGCGTACCGTGACCCTGCCGAAGTTATTCCTTCCGCCGGTCCTCTTGTAAGGCAGGGTGAGCGCCCTTTCGGGACGCTTCTTGTCGATGCCCTCGAAGACCAGAGTAGTCTTTTCCCTCATGGAGGGCGATGTAGGTTTGTACTTTTTAACTGGCATGGCTCTTATCTTTCCTGTTTAGTGATTGTCCCTGTTTTTTATCTGAAGGCCGGCCCGAAGGCCGCCGCAGGCATTATACGCCCTCGAATATCTCTATCTTGTCGCCTTCGCGGAGCGAGATGTACGCCTTCTTCCTCGTCGGCTTCTGCCCTGCGTGCTTGCCCATCCTCTTCATCTTGCCGGGGACCCTGTTGGTGTTGACGTCGAGGACCTTTACGTTGAATATCTTCTCGACCGCGGACTTGATGTCGTTCTTATTGGCGTCCACGTCCACCCAGAAGACGACCTTGCCTTCGGCGGTTTTTGCGGTGGACTTTTCGGTTATTACCGGCGACTTTATTATCGAATAGGAGTTCTTCACTGTACAAAAGCCTCCACTTTTTCAAGCGCGCCTCTGGTGATCACGAGGTTTTCGTAGTTCAGTATGTCGTATACGTTTATGCCGCCCGCGCTAATGAGCTTATAGTCCTTGAGGTTCCTGATAGCGAGCTCGAGGTTCCTGTTCCTGCCGTCGATGACTATGAGCGCACTCGTAAGCTTTGCGCTCCTCAACACTTCGAGAGCGAGCTTTGACTTCGGGGCGTCGATATCAAGCGCCTCGTACACCTTGAGCCTGCCGTCCTTAATCTTCAGCCTCAGTGCGGACTTGAGCGCCTCTTTCATGACCTTCTTAGGGAGCTTGTAGGAGTAATCCCTGGGGTGCGGCCCGAAGACCGTTCCGCCGTGCCTCCAGACAGGCGACCTCGTGGAGCCGGACCGCGCGCGGCCGGTGCCCTTTTGCTTCCAGGGCTTTATGCCGCCGCCGGAGACTTCGCCCTTGGTCTTCGTGGACGCTGTTCCGGCCCTGCGGTTGGCCATCTGCATCTTGACGACCTCGTAAAAGAGATGCTCCTTTACCTCGCCGCCGGAAAGCTCGTCGTTCAGGGTTATATCAGAAACCTTGCTGCCGTTCTTGTTTAAGACCTCTATTATCATCTTCCGGTTCCTTGGATTTTCAGTAAACTAGTAATATATACAATCCCGGCGTAATTAACAAGGGATATCTACTTCTTTCTCGCCTTTTTTATCACGACCAGCCCGTTTATCGCCCCTGGCACGGCGCCGCTCACCAGGAGGACGTTTTCCTCCGCGCGTACGCCGACGACCTTGAGATTCTGCACGGTGATCTTGGCCGCGCCCATGTGCCCGGCCATCCTCATGCCCTTGTATACCCTCGAGGGGTCAGAGCTCGACCCGATGGAACCGGGGGCCCTGTTGTGCATGGAGCCGTGGGACTCGCCGCCGCCGCTGAAGTGGTGCCTCCTCATCGAGCCCATGAAGCCCTTGCCCTTTGAGGTGCCGGATACGTCGATGAAGTCGCCGATCTTGAAGACTTCCCCGCAGTTTAAGGCCTGCCCCGGCTTGTAGTCGTCGAGCTTGTCGCCCTTCAATTCCATGAGCTTGTAGAGGCAGGGCGTTCCCGCCTTCTTGAAGTGCCCCTTCATGGCCTTATTGACCCGGGACTCCTTCTTCTCGAGAATGCCGATCTGGAGCGCCTCATAGCCGTCGGCCGCCTTCGTCTTCCTCTGGACGACGAAGTTGCCGGCCTGTATGACGGTTACGGGGACCATCGCCCCGGTCTCCGAGTAGATGTGTGTCATCCCTAATTTTTTTCCAAGCACGCCTTCTATCATAATCCCAACCTTTTGAGCGCCGCCTTTAAAACCCGCGGACGCCGCTATTTTAGCTTAGAGTTTACGCGGCCCTCAGTCGAGCTTTATCTCGACATCCACGCCAGCGGGCAGATCCAGCTTCATCAGCGCGTCGACCGTGCCCTGCGACGGCTCCATTATGTCCATGAGCCTCTTGTGGGTCCTGATCTCGAACTGCTCACGGCTCTTCTTGTCCACGTGCGGGGAACGCAGCACGCAGAACTTGTTTATCCTCGTGGGCAGCGGGATCGGCCCCTTTATCCGGGCGCCTGTCCTCTTGGCCGTGTCGACTATCTCCTTTACGGATTTGTCGAGTAGCCTGTGGTCGAAAGCCTTAAGCCTTATCCTGATCTTCTGATTGTCCACCCTATGACTCCTCGGATCTTTTAGCGACTGTTCTTTAATATCAAACCCTGAAAAGCCCGTGCCACATCCGGCCCGGAGCCGTTACGCTATTATCTTCGTGACAACGCCCGCGCCGACGGTCCTGCCGCCCTCGCGTATGGCGAACCGGAGGCCCTCTTCCATCGCGATCGGCGTGATGAGCTCGACTTCAAGGTTCACGTTGTCTCCGGGCATTACCATCTC
>JACREU010000108.1 GCA_016212705.1 Deltaproteobacteria bacterium | reverse complement strand
TAGACGCTTGCGCTCGGCGCGCAAACAGCTGGGACCTGAGAGCCGTGGGACGGGGAGGAAGAAAGCGCTCGGAGCCATCGCCTAAAGCGCGCAGAGCGCGCAAAAAGGCCCTTGGGCAGCAGATTCCACTTTCCAAGGACCAGCGCCTTGAGATTGCTTCGTCGCTCAAGCTCCTCGCACTGACAACAAGACCAAAATAACGATCAGCCCATTTTCAAAACAATAAAAAAGGCCCCGTCGCTTCCGCGGCGGGGCCTTTGCGTTTTCAAGCCAAACTGCCTTTAGCAGTCGAAGTACAGGTTGAACTCGTGCGGCACAGGGCGGATCCTTACCGGGTCCGCTTCCTTCTCCTTCTTGTACTCCATCCAGGTCTCGATGACGTCCTTTGTGAAGACGTCCCCCTTAAGCAGGAACTCGTGGTCGTTCTTGAGCGCGTCGAGCGCCTCTTCGAGCGAGCCGGCGGCGGAAGGCACCTTGGAGAGCTCCTCCGGGCTAAGGCCGTAGATGTCCTTGTCGAGCGGGTCGCCCGGGTCTATCTTGTTCTGTATGCCGTCGAGGCCGGCCATGAGCATCGCCGAGAAGGCGAGGTAGCCGTTGGCCGACGGGTCCGGGAACCTGACCTCGATCCTCTTGGACTTGGGGGACGGCGAGTACATCGGTATCCTTATGGAAGCCGAGCGGTTGCGGGACGAGTACGCGAGGTTGATGGGCGCCTCGAACCCCGGCACGAGCCTCCTGTAGGAGTTCGTCCCCGGGTTGCAGAACGCGTTAAGGGCCCTGGCGTGCTTCAATATGCCGCCGATGTAGTAAAGCGCCATCTCGCTCATGCCGCCGTACTTGTTGCCGGCGAAGAGGGGCTTTCCGCCCTTCCAGATGGACTGGTGTACGTGCATCCCGCTGCCGTTGTCGCCGAATATGGGCTTGGGCATGAAGGTGGCGGTCTTTCTCCACCTCTTTGCGACGTTCTTCACTATGTACTTGAACCACATGAGCTTGTCGCCCATGCGCACCAGGCTGTCAAACCGCATGTCTATCTCGGCCTGTCCGGCGGTTGCGACCTCGTGGTGCTGTCTCTCTATCTGTATGCCCACCTGCTCCATCACGAGGCACATCTCCGACCTTATGTCCTCCTGGCTGTCGGTCGGGGGGACAGGGAAGTACCCCTCCTTGTGCCTCGGCTTGTAGCCGAGGTTCGGGCACTCTTCCCTGCCGGTGTTCCAGATACCCTCGCTTGAGTCTATGTAGTAGAACCCGTGGTTGGCGCCCTGCGAGTACCTGATGTCGTCGAATATGAAGAACTCGGGCTCGGGGCCGAAGTAGGCTACGTCGCCTATGCCGGTGGACTTAAGGTACGCCTCGGCCTTCTGGGCGATGTTGCGGGGGTCCCTCGAGTACGCCTCTTTGGTTATCGGGTCTACGATGTTGCATATAAGCGACATCGTCGGGGTCTCGGAGAACGGGTCCATTACAGCGGTCGTCGGGTCAGGGATGACGAGCATGTCGCTTGCGTGGATCGGCTGCCAGCCGCGTATGGACGAGCCGTCGAAACCGAGCCCCTCCTCGAAAAGGTCCTCTGAGAGTTCGCTCACCGGCACTGAAAAGTGCTGCCAGATGCCGATGAAGTCGAGGAACTTGAAATCGACCATCTTGGCGTTCTTCTCTTTAGTAAACTTCAATACTTCTTTCGGCGTCATTTTTTACTGCCCTCCTTTTATATTCGGGAAAACTGGATAGCCCTGTCCGAAAAACGGCTTGAGACGATATCGAAGGGCGGTCTTGCGCCCGCAACCTGGCAAAGGCCCTATATGGCCTCTTCGCCCCTCTCGCCTGTCCTTATCCTCACGACCTCGTCGACGGAAAGGACAAAGACCTTGCCGTCGCCTATCCTGCCGGTCCGCGCGGAGGAGACGATCGTCTCGACGACCTTGGCGACCAAATCCTCTTTTACGACTATCTCCAGCTTTATCTTCGGGAGGAAGTCGACGACATATTCGGTCCCTCGGTATAACTCGGTGTGCCCCTTCTGCCTGCCGAACCCCTTCACCTCGGAGACGGTTATGCCCTTTATGCCTATCTCGTTCAAGGCCTCCTTGACCTCGTCGAGCTTAAAGGGTTTTATTATCGCCTCTATCTTTTTCATGCCACCTCCGCGCTTGCAAAGTCCACCAAAACTAACATATAGGAGTACGCTTGTAAAGCTGTGTTTTGACCGCCTGCCACAGGTATCCGGGGAGGACAAAACCATTGGCCGTCGACCCGCCGCCCCTCGATACTTACTTAAATATACGCAATATCCGTGCCGCGCCTTTTAGCGTAAAAACACCCTGTTTTCAGAGGCCGCCGCCCTCCGGACGATTAAATTTTGAGCAACCCCACCCTGCCATGCCCATAAAATGCTCATCTGCGGAATATTTATTCAGGGCCTTCATTCCTTCTTGCCGCCTATCTTGTTCTCCCGCCCCTCGGCAAGGCGTTTTATGTTCTCGCGGTGCTTGATGATGACAAGGGCGCTGATTGCGGCGCCGAGCAACACGAAGGGTTTGCCCCTCGTAAGAAAAGACAGGAAGACAGGCAGAGACGCCGCGGCGAGTATCGATCCGAGTGAAACATATCTTTTTATCGCGACCGTGACAACAAACACCCCGGCGCTGAGTAATGTCGCTATCGGCGAGATGATGAGCATTACCCCGCAGGCTGTGGCCACCCCCTTGCCCCCCTTAAACCCCAGGTACACGGGAAAAAGGTGGCCGAGAAAGGCGGCGAGCCCGGTAAGGCTCACAAGCGGGGCAGGGCCGAGCCTGAAGGCTATGAATACCGGGAACGCGCCTTTGAAGAGGTCCCCTGCGAGCGTGAGTATGCCGGGGAGCTTCCCTGAGGTCCTGGACACGTTAGTCGCGCCGATGTTCCTTGACCCGGAGTGTCTCGGGTCCACGCCGCCGAAGAGCCTTACGATGACGATGCCGGTCGGCACGCTCCCCAGGAGGTACGCGGCTGATATAAGCAGTATGTATGTGAGTATGTCGCCAGAGGGCATAACGATTGATGCGTACCTTCCGTGCGGCCCGCCGGGAGGCGGGACAGCGCAAATTCAGAAGAAGATATCACAAATCAATCGATTATCCAATAGCCGGGATTAAGCGCAAAAGCGTCTTAACGATGGGGATAAAGGCGATTGTCCCTGAGGGACTTGTTTCACATGCCGGAAAAGCCCCTCATGAGGGTTCAATACCCCTTACCCTTAAGCGCCTCCACCTCATAGGCGTACTCGGGGCCGGCGAGCTCCATAAAACTCTTGAAATGCACGCGCGCCTTTGCGGAGTCGCCTCCGGTCTCGCATAGGAGCGCGGCGTTGTAATGCGTCTCCGCGTTAAACGGGTTCGCCTTAAGCGACCTCTCGAACATGGAAAGGGCCTTGGCGTTATCCCCCTTCAACTGCCAGTAGATGCCGAGATGGTTCAGCGCCTCCGAGTAATCGGGGTTGAGAGAGACCGCCGCCTCCCACTCGGCGCGCGCGGCTTCAAGGTCGCCCATCTCTTTATAGATGTTGCCGAGGTTGAACTTTATGAGCGGGTTCTTGGGCTTTAATGAGGCGACCTTCTCTTCGACAAGGGCGGCCTTTCTGGCGGCTGAGAGCGCCTTCGTGAGCTCCCCGGTCTCCCTGTAAGCGACCGCCTCGCCAAGGAGCGCCTCGACGTAGCCCGGGTCCAGGGCTATCGCCTTCTCGTAATACTCAATTGATTTGGCGTACTCCTTCCTGTTGTAGTACTGGTCGGCGAGCCCCTTGTTCGATGGAGGGGACCCCGGGGAGACCGCGACGGCGGATGAGTAGAAGGCGAACTCGTCCTTATAGTCGTCGTTCCTTATGACCACCTGCGCGGAGAATATGAGGACGAGGACGATTATGGCGCCTGCGGCGAGCCTTTGCAAGACGGGCGATTTCTCTCCCGCGTACCTGTAGAGGCGATATAACCCGTAGCCGGCCGCGATGACCGGCCCGGCCGAGGCCGCGTATATGTATCTTTCCGCCATCATGGAAAACGATATCGGGATGATGTTCGCTATCGGCACGAGCCCGAGATAGAACCAGAGGAGAGAGAAGAATACGAGTCTGTTCCTGAAGTGCGCATACGCTATGAGGATTAGAGAGGCGAGTATGACGATGAGGGATACGATGACCTTCGGGGCGAATACGCTGTATACCGGGTCGATGATGTAGTGGAATGTAAAGCCGTACGGCAAGACCATGAGCCTTATGTACGTCGCCGTCGCCTCGGCCATCATGAGGAAGTTCGAATAGGCCGTCCCTCCCCACCACCCCTGGTTTTGCGACATCCTCCCGGTAATGGACATCCTTATGAATAAATACGCGGCGCATACGGCCGCAAAGAGCGCCCAGCTCCAGATGTTCGCCTTTACGGTGTCGAGCATGGGGCGCCTGTTCCTCGTGGCGTAGTCGTAAAGGATGATGAGGCCGGGGAAGAATACCATCGTCTCCTTACCCATGTACGAGAGGAACGAGAGCGCGAGCGAGGCTATAAGCCACGCGCGGCCCCTCCCCTCCTTGTGCCTCATGTACGCGAGGAATGAGAGGTTTAAGAGGGCCATGCCGATAAGGTCGGCTCTGGATGCTATCCAGGTGACGGCCTCTATGTGGACCGGGTGCACGGCAAAGAGGAGCGCGGACAGGAACGCGACCCCGGCGATATTGAAGAGGCCGAGGACCACGAAGTAGAACGAAACAGACGCACCCAGGTGGAGGATGAGGTTCACGACGTGGTATCCATAGGGCTTCAGACCGAAGAGCGCGTAGTCGACGGCGAAAGAGACGGTGCGTAGCGGCCTGTATATGGTCGTCCCCCACTCGGTATCCCCGGCGGCAAGCGACTTGGGCGACAAAAAGAACTCCGGGACGTTGGCGAGGCTCCGTATGGCGATGTTGTCTTCTATGAAGCTCACATCGTCCCCCACAAAAGCGCCGTTCATGCCATTTGAGTATATGGCTATCGTCAGCACGACAATAGCGAAGATGTGGACCCATACCGCGGAAAAATCCCTCTTCGGCATGTAGTCACGGATGTTCACGACCGGCCCGGCGGCGGTTTTGCCGGCCGGCCCCTTCCTGCCGTTATTCGCATCGTTTTTTTTGGAGACCCGTTTGTCCATCTTCCGGCCTTATGCCTTATTTTTATCCGTGTCGGCCCTGCGTCGCCCGCCGGTCTTTTTTCCATTTAAAGGCGCTTATTTCTCCAGGACTACCAGACACCTTGCGGCTACTTTTGAGCCCAATATCTTCAAACCCCATTTGTCGACCGACTCAAGAAAGCCTGTCATTGAAAACGGCACAAGCTGAGCGCCCTCGAACCCGCCGCTTAAGGGGTATAGCATGAAGTCCCTTACCTCCCTCCGTATGACCTTAAGGCGCGGATACATTTTCATAAACCTTTCGATGCCCCTGAAAAAAAGGAGCGTGGCGATCGCCTGGTTCGAGGAAAACGGGGCCTTTTCCACGGCATCGTCCACCATGTCAAAGACGTCGGCCGAAAGGTCGACGTCTTCTTTGTGCAGGAAATTATAGTACAGATAGGATAGCGGGGAAATATAGACGTCCAATATCACTATCCGCCCGCCCTTTTTAAGACACCTCTGCATCTCGTCAATGACCGCTATTGGCCTCTTTACGTGGTGTATCGCGTCTATAAGGACGAAATTGCCGACAGAGCCGTCCCTGTAAGGCAATGCCATTGCGTCGCTTACCACGTCAAGCCATTCGCAGAATACGATATCGGAAGATACGGCAGAAGGCATGAACTCCTTGAAGTTGCCCGTGCCGGCCCCGAGCTCGACCGTTGGGCCTGAGACAAGGACTTCCCGAATATCCCCGTACCATTTATTGTACAGGTACCTGGTGACCTTCTTCTTTTCCCATAACACCCTGTGCTGGTCTAATATCTCTTTGGACATCCCGTCAGTTCGGTCTTCCCGAAGGTTTGTTAAACGAACTTGAATTTTTTAAGCGCCGCCATGCACATCCGGAGCATGACGACGCCGTTCTGCAAACGCTTCGTCATCTTCGTTTCCCCGTAGACGCGCTCGAGGTAATGGACAGGCACCTCGATTATCTTAAGATGGAGCTTCGCCGCGCCGAATATGAGCTCGTAGTCGCCCCACCTGTCTTCGACCCCCCAGGAGCCGAGTAGCCCCTTTACACTCGGCCAGTCCTTTCTCCATATGACCTTTGTGCCGCAGAGGGTGTCGGTGAGCCTCTGTCCGAGGAGGTACGAAAAGGCGAGGCTGAAGAACTTGTTCCCAATGATGTTAAGGGTCCTCATCGCCTGCTCCTGCATGGGGTATATCATGCGGGAGCCGTTTATGAACTCGCCCCTGCCGGTTGCTATGGCGTCGTAGAAGTACGGGAGCTCCTCGGGTATGACGGTCAAGTCGGCGTCGAGTATCATGAGGATGTCGCCCTTTGCCGCGTCGAACCCGGCCCAGACGTTCTTCGCCTTGCAGATGCCGGGGCCATTGACGAGCCTGATGTTCTTTTCAGGATACAAGGCCATCATGCGCCTGACCTCGTCCGCGGTGCCGTCCGTGGATTTATCGTCGCAGAATATAAGCTCGGTCCCTTTGCCCATCTTCGGCACGCGCTTTACGGCGTCCGCGATGTTCCCCTTCTCGTTCCTGCACGGGACGATTACGGAGACGGTATAGCCGTCAGCGGGCCTGTTCACTATCTTCTTCGCTACCGCTATCTGGAGGAAGCAGAGGCCCTTTATTACCGGGACCTTGGCGAGTATGTCGTTAAAGAACCACGAGACGGCCGGGATGTTGACGGGAAAGAGCACCTGATGGTATCTTTTCACCACCTCGTATCCGGCGAGATAGAGCATGTTCTCGATTACCGGGAGGTTAAGCCAGTTCTGCGTAGGCTGCGGGACCTTCCAGCCGAGCTTCTCGGCGGCCACGATGAGCGGCCTCCAGAGGTAGTTGTAGTTGATGACGATGAGGCGCGTGGAATCGTCGGCGGAGCGTCCTGCGTTTAAGAATGCCTTCTCGATGTCTATGATGTCGCCTAAGGTGTAAAAGACGATGTAGTCGAACTTCTCTTTCAGCTCGACATCCTCGGGGTCGGCGCACTCGAAGGAGTATTGCGGGTACTTTTTCCTGGCGAACGATACCATCTTCTGGCAGATATCGACGCCGAGCGCCTTTTGGGGGGATAGGTCCGGGAGGACCTGGCCGAGCTCGGACCTGAAGAGGAGGACACCCTTGCCCGGCTCAACGATAAATTTGAGCGAGGCCCCGAGCTTCTTGTAGAAGTAGCGGTTCTTTATTATCCACTTTTCGCGGACCTCGGCGATACTATCGTACGAGGCCCGGATGAGGGATTTTCGCGACTCGATGTGTTCAAGCGCCCAGTTAGTCTCTTTCGGCTCTTTGCTCATCCTGCTCCAATGGGTATTCCAGGCCAGAGAGACAGCCGTGGGCCTCAAAACCAACGGAAAACTCTCAATTTTTTACCATATTCCGCCCCTAAAATCAACAATGGCTCGAACAGCGGGGTCCGCGGAGCCTTCATAGTCTTTCGGCTTATTTCCTGATTTCATTAAGCCTTAATGCGGGTCGTTTTAATATGGGCGCATGGACAGGCCAGGGGGACGGTCGTGAGGGCAAAAAAGGGCTAAAGTTTTTGAATGCCGCACCCGATATAAACAATATGAGGATTTTTGAAAAGGAGGGACTTATGATAAAAGAAACCACGGCTCAAAAGTCTAAATACCTTTTAATGGCGTTGATCTCGCTCCTGGTGCTCGGAAACCTCGTTTATCTCCTTACGAACAACTCGGAGATTATTTTCAAGTACATGGCGGCCCTGGCGGACAAGCTCCACGGCAGGATGCACTTCTGAGAGGCCGCAAAAATTCACTATCCTTCCGAACCTGAAAACTTTCCTGGACCGCCATTCACTGTAAATTACAAAGAAAGTCCCTTTATCCCCTTAAGCGTCCTCTCCCTTATCTCCTTCGGCTTCGGAAGCTCCCGGACTATCCTGCCCTCCGTTACAAGCGGATGGAAGAGGCTTGCAAACCCGCCGCCGCAGGCGCACTCACCCGTTGCGGCCCCTAAAGGGATTATCTTTCTTTCATTGCAGGCCGAACACTTGATAACGTCCTTCACCCCAGACCACTTGCCCCGTTTCGCGATAGGCTTTCCCTCAATCTCCGTTATGTCCATCGCAAAGTCGACGACAGGGGCGTTGCTGATGCAGGTGCCGACGCCGAAGGCGTCGACGATGGGCTTTAGCCTTATCACCTCGTCTTCGTCGAGCCCGCCGCTCGCGAAGAGCTTTACATCCTTAAAACCCCTGAGGTCGAGCTCCCATCTGACCTCCTCGAATATCCGGTAGAAGTCGCCCCTCCTTGAAGCGGGCGTATCGAGCCTGACCCCGTAGAGCCTCTCCTTCATCGCCCCGGCGACCCGCAATGCCTCGAACTTCTCGTCGTTGAAGGTATCTATGAGCGCGACCCTCTTTACATCCCTGCCTATCACCTCATCAAACGCCCGCGTTGCCTCGACTGTATCGCCGATGACGAGTATGAGCGCGTGCGGCATGGTGCCCATTGGGTCGACCTCCAGCAGATCCGCGCTCGCGATTACGGCGACCCCGTCGCACCCGCCTATGAAAGCGGCACGCTCTATCATAGGCGCTATCGCCGGGTGCATCCTTCTCGCCCCGAAGCTCGCGACCGTCCTGTCGCCCGCCGCAAGCCTTATCCTCGCTGACTTTGTCGCCACCCCTGTCGATTCGCAGATGAGGCCCAAAAGCGCCGTCTCGAATACGCAGAAGTCAGCGTATCTCCCCTCTATCTCCACGACCGGCTCCCAGGGGTAGAAGACCTCGCCTTCCCTGAAAGACCTTATGTTCACCGGCTTGCCTTCCATGAGGCGCGCGACCTCTTCTATCCCCGCGAGCACCCCCCAGCCGTAGTTGGCGGGCAGTTTCTTCGCGAAGAACTCGGCCCTGACCCTCTTGTCTATCCCCTTCTCTTTAAGTATTTCGAGGGTCCGCGCGAAGTATACGTCGGTCACGCGTCCGCCCTTTATGTCCTCGTCGCTTGCTACGTGGAATGTCCGTTTCATAAGCCTCCTTTTCTATCCCCTCCTCTTGAAAGGCCGGATGAGAAGCACCCCGAGGATGCCCGCGAGAAACCCTCCTATATGTGCGTACCAGGCTATGCCGCCGGAGGCTACGCCAGAGCTCAATATCTGCATCAAAAACCAGAAGCCAAGGAATACTACGGCCGGTATGCGGGCGACGGATACGAAGAAGATGAGAAATACGAGCGTTTTTATCTGAGCCCTCGGGAACATAAGGAAGTACGCGCCGAGGACCCCGGCGACCGCGCCGCTCGCGCCTATCATGGGGACCGTCGAAGTTGGTTCCATCATTATGTGAGAGAGGCTCGCAATCACCCCGGTCACGAGATAGAAGACAAAAAACGTGAAGTGTCCGAACGCGTCTTCGACGTTATCGCCGAATACCCAGAGGAAGAGCATGTTGCCTGCTATGTGAAAAAGCCCCCCGTGGACGAACATTGCAGTAAGGAGCGTAAAAGGCGGTGGCACGAACGACCTCGGGGCCGCGTCGATGAGATGCGTTATCTCGTAGGGTATCGCGGCGGTCCTAAGGACGAACCCCTCCCCTCCCGGCATCCCGAGCATTATCTCGTATATGAATACGAGCGAGTTGATTACTATTATCGCTATGGTTACGAAAGGGAAGGTGCTCGAGGGGATGTCGTCCTTGAGAGGTATCATTCGCTTCCGCCGAAAGGGTTAATGGTCGTGTTCCTGCGGACCCACGGACTCGTGCCGCTTATCCGGGCCTCTGCCGGTTAGGAAATGTCCGGTCCGCCGCAGTCTTGGGTATCAACAGTTACTTAGCATTGACCTCTGTCTTTGTCAAGGACGAGCCGGAGTATCCGGGGCCTCTTATCGTCCAATTGCCATCCACCGCTGGATGTGAGCTTCGCCCGTCCGGCGAGGACCCGGCGCAGGGCCATTTGACAACTTTTCGGATTCTGATACGCTTAAGCTAACAGCCTGCTCATGGGCTCAAAAAAGAGGTCGAAAGGGATTAAGGCATGGAGAGAAAAGGCGTAGTCACATTCAAGGGGAACCCGTTAACGCTCCTCGGCCCTGAGCTTACTAAGGGAGACAAGGCCCCGGACTTCAAGGCGATAGGCAAGGACCTGAAAGAGGTCCAGTTAAAGGACTTTTTTGGCAAGGCGAAGATCATAAGCGTAACGCCCTCGCTCGACACCCCTGTATGCGACGCGCAGGCCCGGCGCTTCAACCAGGAGGCCGCAAAGCTCCCCGGCGATGTGGCGGTCATCAATATCAGCATGGACCTCCCCTTTGCCATAAGCAGGTTCTGCTCGAGCGCGGGGATCGAGAAGGTGCAGACCCTTTCGGACCACAGGGACGCGTCTTTCGGGATGGGCTACGGGGTGCTCATAAAGGAGCTCCGGTTGCTCACGCGCTCGATATTCGTCATAGACTCTAACGATGTAATACGCCATATCGAGATCGTCAGGGAGGTCACCTCTTCGGTAGACTTTGACGCGGCGTTAAAGGCGGCAGAGGGGCTCCTCACCAGAAGATGAATTTCCGTCTACCTCTGAAAATAACAATTTTTAGAGGTAGCCTTATCGAAGACCAGCGGCCTCAAGTACGCGGCTTTTAAGCCGCGCCTTAAAGCCCTTAAATAGATGCGCGGCAACGCGTGCGCATTGGGCCTACCGGACGGAGAACCCTGATGATTACGCTCAGAAGCCCTGATGAGATATTCAAGGCCCAAGGCGAAATCGAAGAAGGCACCTTCCAGGGCCGCTGGCACTTTTCTTTCGGGGACTACCGCGACAGGAAACACACGCGCTTCGGCGCGCTCCGCGTATTCAACGACGACACACTCTCCCCCGGAGCAATCTGGCCGCTCCACCCCCATAGAGAAATAGAGGTCGTCACCTACTGCGCCGGCGGCGAGTTCAGGCATGCCGACGAGAACGGCAGGGGCGGGGTGCTCAAAAAGGGCGGGGTCCAGCATACGACCGTTGGCCGGGGGATGTGGCACTCTGAGATAAACAACCTGCCGGACGCCCCGATGCGCTTCATCCAGATGTGGTTCTATCCGTCGGCAGAGGGGCTCAAGCCTTCGGTTGAGCAGAAGCACTTCGAACGGAAAGACCGCTTCAACAGACTCCTGCCTATCGTTTCGCCCGTCCACAAGGACGCACTCCCCATAAAATCCAATGCGCGCGTATTCGCTTCATTCCTCGAAAAAGGGCGCGAGACAGACTACCGCATGGAGCCCGGTAGGGGGGCCTACGTCTATATGCTTGAAGGGGGTCCGGCGCGGATAAACGAAAGGCTTGTCTACGAATTCGGCGCCGCGATGATAACGGATGAGACCGACATCGCCATCCGCGCGGAAAATGACGTGGAGATGCTCCTTATCGACGTCGGCCTCTCGTAAGGCGAAGACTATTGCAAAAAAACCCCCTGTGGCCCTGCCACAGGGGGTTTTGTACTTCAAGGCTTATAATAGAGGAGTTCCCGCGCGAACGGGGATATCATCTGGGCGACGCGCTGTATCTCCTTGTGCTTGAGCGAGAAGAAGTTCGAGGCGAGCTCGGCGTTCTCCTTGAGCTGTTCGATGTTGTCCGAGCCTATTACGGCGGTGGAGACCGGCTGGGTGAGCGCGTAGTTGAAGAGGAGCTTTTTCGGCGCGTCCCAGAGGCCTCTAAGGTAGGTCTTCATGGCGACGACACCTATGTCCTTTGCCCCGGCTATCGGGACTATCTCTTCGATGAAGGGCTTGTAGTGCTGTTCAGCGGGGTTGACCGGGATGAGGACGGTATCGAAGTCGAACGCCTCGAGACAGCGCTTTAATATGAGCGGGTCCTGGTGGCCTGTAACGCCTATGAAGCGGACCTTTCCGGCGGCCTTTGCCTCAACGAACGCCTCGAGCGCGCCATTGGGGGCGAAGATGGCGTTAAAGTCGTCCTCGGTCCTGACGTCGTGTATCTGCCAGACGTCGAGGTAGTCGGTCTTCATGTTGCGAAGCGTCTCGTCGAGATGGTCGAGAGCGCCTTTCCTGTCCCGCGCGTGGGATTTGGAGGCCAGATATATCTTATCCCTCTTGCCCTTCAAGGCCTCTCCATAATAGATTTCGCTCCCGCCGTAGGCGCGGGCGGATTCCATGTAGTTGATCCCTAAATCTATGGCTTCGGATATCATCTCCACCGCGGCCTTGTCCTGGCCGTAGCTCCTTAATATCCCCTCGCCGCCGAGCCCGAGTATCGTCACTTCGAGTCCGGTCTTTCCAAGCCTTCTCTTCGGAATAGGTTTTTCCATAGCAAGAGATTATACCAATAATTCGGCTTGAGTCCACTATTTTCAAGGCGCGGGGAAGGGCGGGAGATGGATCAAGGGCCGGACATATGACTGTCGCTACACGGGTGCGGCTACGGCAACCCGGTCTTTGCGTCCGGCGCTTACCTGAACCGGACGGGTTACGGGAGAGACGCTCTCAAGGCCCTTAGCGCTTCTTCGAACCTCTCCCGCTCCCAGGCCATCTCCTCGACCTCTGGAGGGAGTGTATCCTCTCGTCCATCCTGCCGACGATCGAGAAGAGCCTTTCGGCCTCCTCCTCGTAGCTTAAGAGCCGTAGCTCCGGCCCCGCATGGGCATAGCCCTTGCCGTCCTTCTTGCCGCACTTGCAGACCTGGCAGTCGCAGTCGCATTCCTTGCCGGGCTTCTTGCCGTCTTCGGAGCCGCCCGCGACCATATCTATTACTATCCTGTTTTTCGGTTCCATGATACGCCTCCTTTCAAGGTTGGAGAAGCGTTCAGTCCCAGTAAAAGCTCCTGCCTGAAGATATCAGTTCCGCGACCAGTATGGGGTCGGCCGGCATCATACCCGAGGTGTGCATGGGCACCTTATAGACCCTCCCCGGCATCCAGCCCTCCGGCGCGTCGTCTACGCATACGTCCGGCTTAAAAGGTATGGCGCCCTTCCTGTATACCTCGCCGTCTATCCCGGTCTGCCTCAAGACCTCCCTGTAATAATCGACGGGCCCGCTCGTCCAGAAGCTTACTTCTATGCCTGATGCCCTTAAACTACTTATCGTCTCTTTTATGCCCGGCCTTAAGGCCATATCGAGCGCGCCAAAGACCGTGCCGTTTAAATCGAAGATGATATGCATCAATGCCCCCTTTACACAGCTTAGATTATAGGGGAGGTCCAATTAAAAAGAGATTAGAGCGAAAAGGGACGTGAATACAAAAGGTTATGCTGATAGCGGGGGAACGAACTGATTCAAGGGACGGACCAGGGCGCAAGGCCGCGACAAGGGCCCCGGATGGCTAACCGCTTGGATTTATTATAACAAAAGCCCCGCCAACAGGGCGGGGCTTTTGTCTTTTGATGGGATGGGCTGGAGCATGGGCCGTTAAAAGAGAAGATGTGAAAATTTTCAGGGCTCAGGCAACCGCGTCCCCGGTCTCCGGGTTTTTTGGCAGATAGACGTTGAACGTGGTGCCGCTCCCGAACTGGCTCTTGACCTCGATCCTTCCGCCGTGGGCCTCAACGATAGTCTTTACGATGGAGAGGCCGAGCCCGCTACCCACGGTAACGCCCCTGCTCGCGTCGACCCTGTAGAACCTGTCGAAAATCTTCTCCTGTTCTCCTTCAGGAATGCCTATGCCCGTGTCGAAGACCGAGATAAGCGCGCCCCCATTCGATTCATTGACGCTTATCTCGACCCTGCCCTGGGGCCTGTTGTACTTAAGCGCGTTCTCGACGATATTCGTAAAGACCTCGGTCAACCCCTCCCTATCGCCGCTGACAAACACGTTCGTCCCCTCTAGCTTTATGCCGATGCCCTTGCTTGCGGCCGAGTGCTCTATGAGCTTCAATACGTCCTTCATGAGGTCCATGAGGTCCACCCTAACGGGCTTGAACTGGATGGTCTTGTTATCGAGCCTGGAGATGACGAGTATCCTGTTTATGATGTCGCACATGCGGTTTACGGTATCGCCTATCTTCCTTATAGCCTCCTTGTAGTCGCCCGGTCCCCTCTCTCTCCCAAGCGTCACGTCGCAGAAGCTCTTTATGATGGAGGTAGGGGTCCGGAGCTCGTGCGAGGCGTCGGATAAGAACTGCTTCTGGCGCGAGAACGACTCCTCAAGCCTGCCGAGCATGGTGTTGAAGGACGCGGCGAGCGGCTTCAACTCAATTGCGACCCCCCTCTCCTCGACCCTCTCGGCGAGGTTTTTCTCGGTTATCTGTCCGATCTTCCGGGTAAAGGCCCGTATGGGCTTCAAGGCCCACCCTGTCATGAGGAATACACCTATGCCGCAGATGACAAAGACCACCGGGAAGATGGCGAGGACGACGTTCCTGAACGAGCTCAAGAGCTCCTGTGTGTCCTCAAGCGAGTCGGCGGCCTGGAAGGTGAGCCTTCCGACCGAGAACTGGAACGACCGGCTTATGAGCCTCATGTGCTCGTTGCCTGGCCCGATTATGGTCCTGAAGTCGCCCTCCTCGGACCCCGTGTAGACCGGGAGCGTCTCCTCGGCGAGAGCGAGCGACGGGGAACGCACAAGGATATTGCCGTCCTCGGAGACCAGCTGGTAATAGTGACCGGAGAGCTTCTCGGCATACACGCCGGTGACCGCCGCGGCGAGCTCCTGCAGTTCGCTCTCAAGCTGTCCCTGGGCCTCTTCAATGGCCATGAGGTTCGCGAGCGTGTCGACCTCGGCCTGGAGGTGTTCGTCAGCCAGGTGGATCGTCACCTCGCCGAGCTTGTAGTAGAGGAAGAACTCTATGCCCGCGAAGAATATCGAGAAGACGACGAGGAACCAGACTACTATCCGGAGCTTTATCGAGTTGAACATCTCCGCCCCTACTCCTCTTTAAGCATGTAGCCGGCGCCGCGTATGGTCTGGATGAGCTTCACCTTGAAGTCCTTGTCTATCTTGTTACGGATATAATTTATGTAGACGTCGACGACGTTGGAGTCCATGTCCGTGTCCTCGTGGTAGATGTGCTCGACGATGTCGGTGCGGCTTACGACCGTGTTCTTCTTGTAAGCGAGGTACTCAAGGAGCGCGTACTCCTTGGCGGATAGCGCGATTGATTTGCCCCCCCTTTTCACCTCGTGGCTCGCGGTGTTTATCTCGAGGTCCGCTATCCTTATGACAGCCTCCTTGACGGTGGCTTTGCGCCGGAGTAACGAGCGGACCCTGGCGAGCAACTCCTCGAATACGAAGGGCTTGGTGAGGTAGTCGTCGGCGCCGGTGTCGAGCCCCTTGATCTTGTCGAGGAGCGCGTCCCTGGCGGTAAGGAGTATGACAGGCGCCGCGATCCCCTTTTTCCTCATGTTGGATAGGACCGTGAGGCCGTCCATCAGCGGCAACATTATGTCGAGGATCACCGCGTCGACAGGGTAGTTCTCCGCCATGTAGAGCCCTTCCTCCCCGTCGTGGGCGACGTCCACCACGTAGCCCTCCTCCTCGAGCCCCTGCTTTACTATCATCGCGAGGTCCTTTTCGTCCTCAACAAGAAGTATCCGCAATTTTCACGCTCCTTTTTTCGGGTGAAGGTCATTCCTTCGGGAAGTACTTCTTTCCGTGTATCATCGATGAAAAGAGCCCTGTCTTCTCCGAGACCTCGTGTACGACGAGGCCGACGAGGTGCGCGAAGATGAAAAAAACAATGTACAGGAAGCCCGCCTCGTGGACCTCTTCGAGCGCGCCGGCGGCCGCCTCCACCGCCTCCTCGCCCATGCCGGAAAATAATCCGGAGAGCGGCCCTGCCTTGAGCTCGGCCCCTGAGAGGACGAGCCCCGTCACACACTGGCTCGCTAGCGCGACGAAGAGCAGACAATAGAATATGGAGGCGAGCGGGTCGTGTCCCACCGCGCGAGCGGCCCTCCCTTTAAATCCGCCCAAGTACCACCTTATGCCCCGGACTATCCCCTCCCACTGATCGCGCCTTACGGGGACGATGTCCGCCCACCTCGCGTATCTGTTCCCCGCAAAGGCCCAGATGACGCGTAGCGTGAATGTGGCGATGAATGCGAACCCGACATAGGCGTGCGCGAAGTTGAGCGGGCGCCTTAACGGCTTTTCCACCCCGAGCAGTTCCATGCCTTCTTTTCCGAGCATGAGGAGCGCAAGCGTTATGACGAGCAGGGCGTTTATCCAGTGGAGAACGCGGGTCTGCCAGTCCCAGGCGTCGACCATGAAGCGCTCTTTATCTTCCCCTCCAGCCATCAGGTTCCTTTCAGGACGCGTTTGTCAGATACAGAGCCATCCATACTCGGAAAATCTTACCAGCTTTGCGCGAAAGGGTCAAACGTATTGCTCGGACGCCTATAACAAAAGATACCTCTTGTCAGGCCTCCTTTCCATTGTCATAAAAACACGCCCGACATTATCTGATTTTAGAATTTGCCGGATTAAGGAAAGATTAAACTGGAATGGCGGTTTTTAAGCCGGGGGGATATCATCCAAAAAAAAACGCGGTGGCTTGACGGCGCCGGTCAATCGCTGTGCCCGCGGTATATCCCGTCAAACTCGTCCGACGTCTTCTCGAACTCGCTCAATATCTCCGGGTCGAAATGGGCCGGCAGCGTCCTGCCGTCGCCCTTGAGTATTATGTCCATGACCTCCTCGTGTGAGAGGGCCGGTTTGTAGGGGCGCCTGGACCGGAGGGCGTCATACTGGTCAACGAGCATCACGATCCTGCCTTCAATGGGGGTTTCCTCGCCTTTGAGACCCCTGGGGTATCCTGTGCCGTCCCACCTCTCGTGGTGGGTAAGCGCGATGGACGCCGCTATCTGGATGTTCTCGTGCGGGGAGTCGATGAGCATCTTGTTGCCTATGGTCGTGTGCGTCTTCATCACCTCGAACTCCTCTGGGGTGAGCCTGCCGGGCTTAAGGAGTATGCTGTCCGGTATGCCGATCTTCCCGATGTCGTGCATGGGGGACGCGAACGAGATGTTCTCGACGAACTCCGCGTCCTTGCCGAGCGCCTCGGCGAGAGCGCCTGCGTAGAGACCTATCCTCTTGATGTGCGCGCCGGTGTCGGTGTCCCTGTACTCGGCGACGGCCGTCATCCTGTGGACTATCTCTACGGACATGGACCTGACCATGCCGAGGGCGTGGGCGAGCTCGTGCGTCCTCTTTTTCACGTCCTCCTCGAGCTTCAACTTGTAGTTCTTCTCTATCTGGAGGAGCCTCCCGTAGTTGACCGCCTTTTTTACCGCATGGAGGAGGTACTCCGGCTTATAGGGCTTTATAATGAAGTCGAAGGCCCCCTGCTTTATGGCGTTTACCGCCATGTCGAGCTCCGCGTAGGCGGTCATGAGTATTACCGGGACCTCCTTGTTTATGGAGTGTATCCTTTCCAGCAATTCTATGCCGGACATCCCCGGCATCTTGACGTCGGTCAGGACCGCGTCGAACCTCTTGATCGCGAATTGCTTTATCGCCTCATTCGGGTCGATAAACGGAGAGACCGAGAACCCGTACCCTGAAAGGAGGAGAGAAGTGCTGTCAAGGACAAAGGCGTTGTCGTCGACGACGAGTATGGCGCCCTCCTGAATCTCGTTCATCTGTCCAATACCTCCCTGACTTTTTTGAGGAACTCGCTCGGCGAGACTGGCTTGGAGATGAAGTCCCGCGAGCCGGCGAGCCCCTTGGACCTCACTAAATCCGAGGGATACCCGCTGGTGAAGATGACCTTCATATCCGGTTTTACGGACTTTATCGCGTCGAAGACCTCGTTTCCAGCCTTTTTCGGCATGACTATGTCGAGGATGAGGAGGTCGATTGAGTCCTTGTTCTCCATGAACTTCGTTAACGCGTCCTCCCCGTCCATTGCCGTGATGACGCGGTAACCGAACTCCTGGAGCATGGTCTTTGCGATGTTCCGGACGTCCTCCTCGTCCTCGGCGAGCAGGACGGTCTCGGAGCCGCCGCGGACGAGGAACTTCTCAGGCTCGGCGCGCCGGAAGCCCTCCTCGGCGATGGGGATGTATATCCTGAAGGTGGTGCCTGCGCCCGGCCTGCTGGAGAGTTCGATGAACCCGTTGTGCTGTTTCACGATGCCATAGACCATCGAGAGCCCGAGCCCCGTGCCCTTGCCTACCTCCTTGGTCGTGAAAAACGGCTCAAAGACCTTCTTCAGGACCTCTTCGGACATGCCAGCGCCGGTGTCCGAGAACACGACCACGGCGTATCTGCCCGGGGCGCCGTAGCCGTGGGAATCCACGACCTCGCGCCCGATAACGGCGGCTTCGGTCGAGATGGAGAGCCTCCCGCCTCCGGGCATCGCGTCTCTCGCGTTGGTCGCGAGGTTCATGAGGACGTGCTCTATCTGGGTCGAGTCGGCCTTGACTATGAGCGGCTCCGCGGCAAGCGAGGCGGTAAGCTCTATGTCCTCCCCTATGAGGCGCTTCAATATCTTCTCTACGCGCCTTACGAGCTCGTTTAAGTCCGTGGGCTGGGTGTTCAGGACCTGTTTCCTGCTGAAGGCGAGGAGCCCCTGCGTAAGGCTTGCCGCCTTTTCGGATAAGGTCAGCATGTGGTCCGCGTAGCTCCTGACGAGGTCGTCGTCACCCTTTTTCATTATAAGGAGGTTGCCGTACCCGATGAGGGCGGTCAGTATGTTGTTGAAGTCATGGGCGACGCCTCCGGCGAGCTGGCCCACGGCCTCCATCTTCTGGGCCTGCCTGAACTGGTCCTCGAGCTTTTTCCTCTCGGTTATGTCCTCGACTATGCCGTCTATGAATACCTCGTTGTCCTTCTCCTTCCTGACGGCGGTGACGGATGCCCAGAACCTCCTGCCCTTTTGGGTCTTAAGCTCCGCCTCCTCTCCCCTGACGAAACCGTCCCTGTCGAGCTTCATCAAAAACTCCCCCCTGCCGACCGGGTCCCAGTAAAAGGAACTCACCGTCATCTCCATGAGCTCCTCTCTTGATGAGGCCTCGAACATCTCCTCGAGCGCGCGGTTGACCTCGATGAAATGAGCGGCGGCGCCCCATGTCGTCCTGAAGATGCCGACCGTCAGGTTGTTCGCGAGCTCCTCGTACTTGATGGCGAGCTCCTGCCTCGCCTCGTCAGCCGCCCTCGCCTTCCTATCGGACTCGATCGATTCCATTGCGTAGGAGATGTCGGCGGCGAGCGCTTCGAGGAGAGAGACGTCCTCATCGTTGAAAGAGCCCTCGTCCCCGGAGTAAAAGCTCATCGCGCCGGCGGGAGAGCCACCCCTCCAGAGCGGGATCGAGGCCACGGACCTTAACCCGCGCTCAAGCGCCCTCTCCCTCCAGGGGGACATCGCCGGGTCGTTCGCTATGTCGTTGCAGACCACGTGCCTCCCCTCGCGGACCGCTGTCCCGATCGGACCCGGGCCCGCGGGCTCGTCCGACACGCTTATGCCTATCGTCGAGATATACTCGGCGCGCCCTCCGCTGGAGGCGACTGGCCTGAGCGTTTTTGTCCCTTCGTCCACAACCCCTATCCACGCGTAGAGGAACCCTCCCTCCTCAACCGCTATCCTGCACGCCTCCTCGCATAGCTTCTCCGTGTCGCGGACGCGCACTATCGCCTCGTTTATCCCGCTCAGAACGGCGTAGAGCCGGGTGAGCCTCTCTATCCTCTCCTCGGCGAGCTTTTTATCCGTTATGTCCGAGAATACCCCGTCGGCGTACCTCGCGCCGTCCTTTTCATATGTCGCCGTCGCCCTGTCGTTCACCCATATCCATCGCCCGTCCTTTGTCCGCATCCTGTACTCCTCGTCAAAGACCCTGTTCGCGGAGAAGAGGCCGGAGTAAGCCGTTGTAACCATTTCAAGGTCATCGGGGTGGACGCTTGAGAACCATATCTCCGGGGAGGCGTATATCTCTTCCGGGGTGTAGCCCATTATCCCCATCACATTGGCGCTCGCGAATACGACTTGGCCGTCCTCGGCGGCCGTCCAGACGACGTCCGGTATGTTCGAGATAAGGGTCCTGTGCTTCTCCTCGCTCTTTCTGAGCGCCTCCACCATCCTCTTCCTCTCGGTTATATCCGTTGAGATGCCGCAGACCCCGATTGGAGAGCCAGCCTGGTCGAATATGGGGACCTTTATGGAGAGATAGTCGTGCAGTCCGTCGTCGTGCGGGGCCTGCTCGTCGAATTCTATGGGGGCCCTGAATTCCAGCACCTTCCTGTCGTTACACCTGAACGCCTCGGCGATATCGGGCGGGAATATGTCCGCGTCAGTCTTGCCTATTATGTCGCCCTCGCTGAGTTTGAAGAGCTCCAGGTACCTCCTGTTCACGAGACCGTAGACGCCTTGCGGGTCCTTAAGATATATAACCGCCGTCGAGTTGTCGATGACTGCCCGGAGCCTCTCCTCGCTCTCGCGGAGAAGGTCGGCCCGCGCCTTTATCTCCAGCGACATCCTGTTGAACGACCCCGAGAGAACGCCTATCTCGTCCCTTGTATCTACGGGGACCGTAGCGCCGTAGCCGCCCTCGGCGATCCTGGAGGTGGCCGAGACGATGGTCACAAGCCGCCTTATGACCACCCTGTAGAGAAAGACGAAGAAGGCGCCTATGAGGGCCGCGGATACGAACCCGCCGACGAGGGCGTCCCTGAACATCTCGTCTATGGGCGCGAGGACCTCGGCTGAGTCGGCCTCAGCCACGAGCGCCCACTGGAGCATGGGCAGGCACATCGACGCCCCGGCGACCTCGACGCCCCTGTAATTGCCGTAGAATGCGGCGACCTCCCTCGCCCCCCGGAGGCACTCGTCTACCGGCAGTGTATTGACCTTTGTATTAAGGACGGAATCCTTCACAAAGGCCGGTTCTGTTATCCTGAGCCTGTCCCTGTTGACGATGTAGACCTCCATCGTCTCCCTCCTGCCCTTTGACCAGGTCATGGCCCCCAAGTCCCTGCTTAACTCTCCCTTCAAAAGCCCTGTAAGGCCCGAGAGGCGGACAAAGTTGACGAGGACCCCGATGGGTCTGTCCCCCTTGTCCCTTTCGAGGATAGGCACGGCGATGATGATTCCGGGCGCGCCTCCGAGGGCATGCTCCGTAATAAACGGTCCCTTTGTCCCTGCCATGAAAAAGGGCTCCATTGAGACATCCGCCCCGGCGTAATTCCGGTCAGTGGAAGCGATTATCCGCCCGTCGAGGGAGACGACCGCGATACGCGCGAGCGATGGGTCGAGGACGAGCTTCTCACCCGCCATATATCTGCCGAGCCTCTTCGACGCCCCCTTGTCCCCGGAGGCAAACCTCTTCATCTCGGCCCTTATATGGCCGTCGGTAGAAAAGTCCTGGGCCCGCCTCTTCGACATCTCGAGGTATTGATAGACCTGCCCCTCATAGGCCTCCGCGATGATGGTTAAGTCGTCGAGGACGCTCTTTTTCAGGTGCTCCTTGTTTTTGTTGTAGCTGAATACGAATGTGATGAGTATGGGAAGTATTATGAGTATGAGGGCCAAAAGGGCCTTTGTAAGCAGTGATGCGCCGGAAAATTTCATAAACCCCTTTATATATTATCACTCCGGACTATGTCCGTCTAAATGAACCAGCTGGGCGGTCCGGGGAAATTCTCCCCGCGAGGGGCGTATGTTGCGTAAAGGCAGTGAGCCTGCCATACAGATAAAAAACAGGGTAAATCAACTGGTTCTCCGGCCTTAAGGCCGCGCCGGCATTCTCAGGCGCGAGAAGCGCCTTGTTGACTCATCGACCATCCCGAGTATATCTTAAAGCCCTTTTTTTGAATACCTTCCTCAATTCATAAGGCCTCGCCTTTATCAGGGCCCGTCCTTCGAAGGTCCCTTGACGGCGGAAGCGAACGACATGAGAAAGGATACCATGAGCGGCCCCTGTATCCACCAGAAAGGGAGCTTGTACCTGTTTGCCGGATGGTCGGCGAGGACGCCGAGCGCGAGGTAGTTAAGGACGATGACCGCGGCTAAGAAAAGCCCCGCCGTATAATAGGGAGAGCGCCTCCCGGTAAAGAAAAATGCGATTAAAGACGCGCTAAAAAGGACAGTCAACGCGACCGAGACCGCCCTTTTGGCGAGGATATCGTTAATGGACGTGTTAAGCCATAAGTACGCTTGAGCCAACGGCGCGGGCCTGCCTTCAAGGAGCTTGCCGAACGCCGCGTTCTCCCAGGGTTTAACCTCTATGAAGCCCTGGATGTTCCCCGCTAACGAGGCGGAAAACCCAACGGGGTCGGAAAATACCGCTTCTTGCGCGACCTCAAGGAACGCCGCCTCAACTGTCCCCATGCCGCACTTGGCCTCGCGCAGGATGTCGTTCGTCGTAAAAGTATTCGGGCCTATGGGCTTCGGCGCGTAGAACCTGGCGGAATTTTCAGCTACAAGGGCGTACCTTTCTTTCGTCTCATCGGACATGGCGCACTCAAAGCCGGTCATCAGCCTGTATGCCGCGACAAAGTTGGCGTACTCCGGGACATAGTCCGGGAGGTAGACCTTGAGATACTCCCTGAACCCCTCTTTCACGTCCCTCTGAACGGGGCTCCCGTAATCGATAAAATCCGCGGTCCTTATGAGCATGGTGACGCCGAGTACGCCGACAGGCTCTCCTTTGCCGCCTGTGGCCCTTAACGCGATCTGCCCGGCCACGAGGCTTAAGGCCAGATATATCCCGATGTAAATAGACGCCCCTTTAAGGATGGGCGGCGCCGGCTCTTTCCGGATAGCGGCTTTCACGAGCATCACCGAGAGGAACGCGAGCACGATCGCCACGAAAAGGACGGACGTCGGCCTTATGGAGACCGCCGCGAAGCTCGCGAGGGCGAGAAGCGCCATAAGGGAGGCCCTCCGTGTCTCAAAGTATTTGACGGCCAGCCAGAGCGAGATTAGGAGGAAAAAGTGGTTGAGGAAGTCCGAGAGTATCGCCCTTTCGTAGATAATCATCGCGGAGCTTGCGGTTATCGCGAAGGCGAGGAAGGCTGGGGCGAGCCTTCCTTTGAAAAGGCGCCTTAAGACCGCGTAGAAGAGCGGATAGCTCAAGACCCCGAGCGCGTGCTGGACCCAGACCGCGTTTTCGCGCGCCGCCCCCATTATCCGGTAGACGAGGGCAAGGAATACGGGATAGCCGAGCGGCCTTGTAGGCATGGAATGCGCGAGCGCGTTAACGGATTCAAGCGCGAAGAGCTCGTATGTCTCGGTGTCCGGGTAGCTTATGAGGTCGAGGTGAAAAGAAAGATAGACCCGTAAAAGAGCGGCGACGGCGATGAAGAGCATGTGAACGTAGAGGACCCTGTCCTTCAGAAACGTCTCCCTGGACCGCCGGGAAAGCCCTCCCCTTGAGCGGCCATCCTTGTCTATACCTTGAAGAACTGTTTTATCCTTGAGAGTATGGACTCCTGAAGCTCAGAGGGGCGTATCGGCTCCGCGGAGCGCTCCCTCGCCTCTTTTAACTCCCCGGCCCTCCTGGACAAGAGCTCCGAGAGCCTCCCGGAGAGTTCCGGGTCCTCCCTGAAGATGGAGTGGAAGACGCCGGAGTCTATCACTATGCAGACGGATTCCTCAGTCGCCCTTATCGTAGCGCTCCGCGGCTCTCCGGTCAGCAGGCTCATCTCGCCGAAGAACCCGCCGGGCTCAAGCGTCGTAACGAGGAGGACCTCGCCGTTATGCCCCTTCGAGCATACCTCGGCGCGGCCGCTACTCAGAAAATAACAGGTCGAGCCGGCCTCTCCTTCGGTCACTATCGCCTCGCCCCTTCCGAAGACCTCTATGCGCGCGCTCGCCTCCACGCGGTCGAGCTCGTCGTCGGTAAGCGCCCGGAGAAAATCGACAGCCTTAAGAGCCCCCCTTATGCCGCCTCGAGAGCGCGCCCTGTCTTCCTTCTTCCGGAGTATGTTCATCGCCGGATACGGTATCTCTATGCCGCTCCTCCTGAAGGAGTACCATATCTTCGAATAGATATCGCTCCGTACCCCATAGACCTTCCGGAAGTCGTCCACCCAGGCCCTTAGCCTGTATCTTACGGACGCCTCCCCGTACCCGGTTATCCAGACCTCAGGCGCGGGGTCGGAGAGGACCGAGGCTGTGGATAGGGCTATCTCGCTTAACGCGCCCCTTACCCTGTCTGGCGGGTCGTCGTATGAGGCGCCTATATCCACTTCTATCACATGGAGCGGGGTCGGGTAGGTGTAGTTCTCAAGGACGCCGTCGGCCAGGAGCCTGTTCGGCAGATAAATGTAGTCGTTCTCCCTCGTAAGGAGCCGGGTCGTCCTCCATGTGACCTCCATGACCTGCCCTTCCTTATCGGATACGCGGACCCAGTCGCCCTTTGCCACTATCCGCTCCATGTTTATCCATATCCCGGTAAAGAGGTTCTTTATGGTGTCCTGGAGCGAGAGGGCGACGATACCCGTAAGCACGGCGGATGTCGTAAGGATCGGGACGAGGTTGATGCCAAGGAGCCTGTTCAAGAGGAACATCGCTCCGGCGGAATATAAGACAAGCGAGACGATAGCGCGAAGGAGCGGCGTCACCGTGTGCCTGTGAAAGAGGCTCAAAGGCGCGTCGGCTATCAGCCACTTAAGGAGCGCGACGGAGCCTAAGGTCGCGGATAGGATAAAGACCTGCCTTAAGGGCTCTGCTCCGAACTCGCCATTGAAGGCGATATCCCCCGCCTTTGACGCGCCCGCTATGGCGTAGAGGACGACCGCGAAGATGAGCGGTAAAAAAAGATTTCTTTTATTATTCTGATGGGCCTTTATCATGAGTCCATCACTATTAACACAAATAAACCCGTTTTTGAACGATTATCGAAAAAAAAGGCGGCTGAAAATCAGCCGCCTTTTTTTCATCCATATCAAAAAGTTATCACAGCAGTTGAGTCTTCCTTATAACGTCCGCCCTCTCGGCGTCCGAGATGAAGGAGTCGCTCTCCGGATACAGTATGTGCTCCTCCTTCATGTTGTGGTCGGCGAGTACGTTCATGAGCGTAGTTCTGGCCTCTTTTACCGCGGTTGCGTTCCTGGAGGCGGTGTTGCTCTCTATTTTTTCGAGCAGTTCCTTTATATCCTTGTGCTCCATCTTCATTACAAAGGTCGGGCCCGCGTCCGTCATCCCGGTCTTCTCCTCGAAGAGCGGGAAGAGTATCTCCTCTTCCGCCTTTATGTGGCGCGTAAGCCCGAGCCTGAACTCGCGGAAGTCAGATAATGCCTCGTCCCACTGCGCGCCTGATGAGGCGTCCTCGAACCTCTCGTATATGGCGTCGAGCCTCCTGTGGTCTGTCTGGAAGTAGTCGGTAACGGACCTCTCCGCGTCGGCCTCTTTCCTCCTGGCTATCTCGACCCTCCACTTCTCAGGCCCCTGCTCGAGCGGCCACCACTCGTATTCGCCCGCGTGCTCGTTCTGGAACTGATATAGGAGGGGCCTCGGCTCGTGGTCGTTCACAAGCACGAACGATTCGCCCGGGTTAAGTCCCTTGAAGGTGTTGAAGATCATCGGGTGCCTCTCCTTCGGGGCCGTCTCCCTCACATCGAGTATCTTATGCATTCAGCGTCCCTCCCTGAAATTTTATGCGTTTATCCGTCGACAATCCCCTACCCCTTTATTTTGCGCGATCCCGCCCGAAATGAACATGACAAAAATCAACAGGAGGGACCTGCCCTCCTGTCCGTCCGGGACGTTCCTATCAGGTTTAAAGGGGCTGTTGCGGCGTGGCGGGCCGGGCCGTAAGGCTCAATATCCGCCTGACGGAATCGAGGAAGTCTTTTTTGGTGAACGGCTTTTTAAGGACACTGGCGTTCTTGCAGAAAAAATGGAGCGCCTCACCCTCGCCGTAGAGGTCGCCGGTTATGAAGAGGAACCTGTCTTTGAGCTCCGGCCGCCCGCCGGTCGCCTTCCGGCAAAAATCGATGCCGTCGAGCTTGGGCATGTTTATGTCGAGGACTATGAGGTCGTATCCGGCATCTTCCATCCTCGCCAGCGCGGCAAGGCCGTCAGAGGCGGTATCTACCTGGTAGCCGTCGCTCAAGAGGAGCTCGGAACAGACTTCCCTTACGAGCTGTTCGTCGTCTACGAGTAGTATCCTTTTGGATGTCGCTGTCACGCAGGCCGGTCCTTTGGTCAGGAGTCCACAGCTTATAAAATAGCACTCCAGCCGCCCTTTTACAATAAATTAAAATCTCCGGGTACGCGCCGACACGCCGCTTAAAGCCCCGGAGACGCGGGCCTTGATGCCCGGGGGCAGACGGGCCTTTGGATGCGCCCGCTAAAACGAGACCGCGAACGCCGTAAGCCGCTCCAGAGCCCTTATGCCCCTCGTCTCGTCCTTCTCGATAAAGACCATCGTCCCGGCCTTGACCTCGACCTCCTTGCCATCGACGGTCATCACGCCACAGCCGCTGATAAAATAGAATATGCCCCTGCCGCTGACGTGCGGCTTGATCTCCTGGCCCGGCTCCATGCAGATGAGCGGGACCTTGTAATCGGGCTTTATGCGCAGTATCCTCGGCGCGAACTCCTGGGCGAAACCGATCCTGCCGTTTACGTCGATTACTTCCATAATTGGGGCCTCCTTTAATTCCGTGACCGGAAGGTACTTCTCTATCACAATAACGGGCGGGTTCCAACAGGAAATTACCGTTGCGCCGAAGACGGGGGGCGCGGCGCGTTTTACAACCCCTCGTTAAACCATTGACTAAGCGCCCATAAAAAGGATAGAATTTTGCTTATGTTTTTGAGGACGCTCGCCCTCTGGGCGCTGGGACTGCCATTAACCGCCTTTATCTTCCTCGTCATAATGGCCACATCTGTATTTGACAGGAACGCGCGCGCGATCCACTCGCTCGTCGCGCTCTGGGCGAGGCTCATACTCCTCATCTCAGGCGTGAGCGTCAGGGTCGAGGGCATGGAAAATATCCCCACGGGCACTCCCGTCGTCTTCCTCTCCAACCACCAGGGGGCCTTCGACATACCTGTCCTGCAGGGCTTCATCCCGGTACAGTTCAGGTGGGTCGCTAAAAAGAGCCTCTTCAGCGTCCCCCTCATCGGCTGGTCCATGCGCTTCGCCGGATACATAGCGATAGACAGGGACAACGCGGCCGAGGCGTTAAAGTCCATGGAGGCGGCGGCCTCCCGGATCAGGAACGGGACCTCTGTCCTCATCTTCCCCGAAGGGACGAGGTCGGATACCGGAAAACTGCTCCCGTTCAAGAGGGGCGGCTTCATGCTCGCGGCCAAGAGCGGAGCGCCCATAGTCCCCGTCGCGGTCAGCGGGACGAACGTCATAATGACGCGGGGAGGGTTATCTATCCGGCCCGCCTCGGTAAGGGTCAGCTTCGGGCGCCCGATTGAGACCAGCGGCGCGGAGGACAAGTATCTGAGAAACAGGACAAAAGAGGCCATAGAGGCCCTTTTCACAAAGATAAAGGGGGTTTAACGCGGGATTGGAGACTGATATCACGACAGGCGCGCCTCATCCGTCTTTGAAGCTCATACCGCTCGGCGGGCTCGGGGAGATAGGGCTCAACATGATGCTCGTCGAGTACGACGACACGATAGTCGTCGTCGACTGCGGGCTCATGTTCCCGGAGGATTACATGCTCGGGATCGACCTCGTCATCCCGGACATCTCTTACTTGAGGAGGAACCGCGACAAGGTAAAGGCGTTCGTCATAACCCACGGCCACGAAGACCACACCGGGGCCCTGCCCTTCGTCCTCAGGGAGATCAACGCGCCGATCTACGCCACCGCCCTGACGATCGGGCTCATCGAGGAAAAACTCTCCGAGCACGGCCTGCTCGGGTCCACCACATTCGAGACCGTCAGGCCCCGCGACGTCGTCTCCATCGGCCCCTTCGACATAGAGTTCATCAGGGTCTCGCACTCTATCGTCGACGGCTGCGGGCTTGCGATAAAGACGCCGCTCGGCGTCGTCGTCCACACCGGGGACTTCAAGATGGACCAGACCCCGGTGGACGGAGAGGTCATGGACTACGCGCGGTTCGCCGAGTACGGGGAGTCCGGCGTCCTCTGCTTCATGTCGGATTCCACGAACGTCGAAAAAGAAGGCTACACCTTATCTGAAAAAGAGATAGGCTACAACCTCGAGGAGATATTCAGGAGGTGCGAGGGCAGGATAATAGTCGCCGCCTTCTCCTCCAACATCCACAGGATACAGCAGGTGATAGACGCCGCGGCCAAGCACGGCAAAAAGGTCGCCCTGAACGGAAAATCGATGGCCGCCAACTACAGGATCGCGCACACGCTCGGGTACCTGTCGGCCCCGGACGGCATCGTCGTGGACCTCAAGGATATAGACGCCCTCCCGCACGACAAGGTCGTGCTCCTCACAACCGGCTCGCAGGGAGAGCCGATGAGCGCGCTGACGCGCATGGCGATGGACAACCACAAGCAGTTGAAGGTCGAGAAGGGCGACACCGTAATACTCTCCTCCAAGTTCATCCCCGGCCACGAGAAGGCGATATCGTCGATGATGAACCACCTCTACAGGAGGGGCGCGGACGTCATCTACGAGAAGGTCTCGGAGATTCACGTCTCCGGGCACGCGTCCAAGGAAGAGCTGAAAATCATGCTGAACATCGTAAAGCCCCGGCACTTCATGCCCGTACACGGCGAGTACAGGCACCTCGTCCTCCACACGAGGCTCGCGGCGGCTGTCGGCATACCGCCCGCGAACATCATACTCGCCGAGGACGGCGACGTAGTCGAGTTCACGGAAAACGGGTTCTCGATAAAGGACAAGGTCGAGCACGGCAGGGTCTTCGTCGACGGCAAAGGGGTGGGAGACGTCGGCGCGATGGTCCTTAAGGACAGGTCGCACCTTTCTCAGGACGGGCTCGTACTCGCCATCATCGCCTTGAATTCGACGACAGGCGAGACGGTCTACGGCCCCGAGATAATGACGAAGGGACTCGTATTCGAGGAGGAAAGCGCCGCGCTCCTCGAAGGGGCCAGATCGGTAGTGATAGAGACGCTTAACGCGTCAAACGTCGAAGTGAGGACCGAACAGCTCGAGGTGAAGGAGGAGATAAGGCGCTCGCTCCGGAGGTTCTTCAACAAGAAGCTCGAGAGAAGGCCGGTCATACTCCCGATAATAATCGAAATATAGTGTCGGACGCGATAAATGCCTTTATACTGCGTTGCGCTCCTCGGAAAATCCTCGACGTACGCGACAAGTACGCCTGCGGTTTTCCTCGTCGCGCGCCTTGTCTAAAGCCATTTCTTGCGTCCGAAAGATTGCATCTGGCAACCGTCTAAAAAATAAACATGCCGTACCGCGGCGGTTCAATCCCAACTTGAATCCGCAGGGTTTTTCGTCCTGTTTTACCAATACACAGGCGCAGGGCGGAGGCGAGCGGGACGGGGAGGAAGAAAGCGTTAGGAGCCCCTGCGGATAAGCGCGCGGAGCGTGCAAAAGACCTTGGGCAAAAGATTCAAATAGCCGATGCACGGCGCTATATGGCTCAGGCTACAAGCCTGTTCCCGCCGTCGGCAAGTGTGATATAATCGTCCTTAAAATTCCCGAAAACATATAAAGACCCTTCTATGTCAAACCTTAAACCAAAAGTCTTCTTCGCGGACCTGCGCGCAGGCTCCAGACGGAACCTCTTCGATAAGATAGGCGAGCTCCTCGCCCTTGCCGGCGCGCCGGTCCGCTTCAGGAAAGGGCACCTCGTCGCCGTCAAACTCCACTTCGGCGAGAAGGGCAACTCTTCCTACATAAGGCCGGTCTTCGTCAGAAAAGCCGTGGACGCGATAAAGGAGACCGGGGCGCACCCCTTCTTAACCGATACGAACACCCTCTACGTCGGCACGCGCGGCAATACCGTCACGCACCTTAAGACAGCCATCGAGAACGGCTTCGCGTATCCGGTAGTCGGCGCGCCGCTCGTCATCGCCGACGGCCTCCGCGGCGAGCTCGCAACCGACGTCAGGGTCGACGGCAGGTTCTTCTCGACCGTCAAGATAGCCTCGATGATCGCGGGGGCAAACGGGCTCCTTGCGCTCACCCACTTCAAGTGCCACGAGATGACGGGGTTCGGAGGGGCGTTGAAGAACATCGGGATGGGGTGCGCGAGCAGAGAGGGCAAGCTCGCCCAGCACTCGAACCTCGCGCCGATCGTAGACCCGGCTGGATGCACCGCCTGCGGCGAATGTTCGCTTGCGTGCCCGGTTAACGCCATAGACATTGGAAACGCCGCCGTCATAAACGGCAACCTCTGCATCGGATGCGGCCACTGCATAGCGGCGTGCCCCGAGGGGACGATAAACATCCAGTGGGACGAGACCGCCTCCAACCTCCAGGGGAAGATGGCGGAGTACGCGAAAGGGGCGCTCGCCGGCAAGGAAGGCAGGACCCTCTTCGTCAACTTCGTAACGGACGTCTCTCCCGCGTGCGACTGTTACGGGCACAACGACGCGCCCATCGTGCCGGATATCGGCATACTCGCCTCAGCCGACCCCGTTGCCATCGACCAGGCCTCGGCCGACCTCGTGAACGCCGAAGAGGGTATAAGGGACTCGGCGCTGAAGGCAGGACATGAGCGCGGCGGCGTCCCTCGGGCTCGGCAGAAGGCTCTATGAAATCGAAAAAATATGATATCATCAGGGCGGTTTCTTCGAGCCTTTAAAGGGGTTTTAAAATGGCGGTAAAAAAGATAGGAGAGCTCCTCGTCGAATCAGGCCTCATCTCCGGCGAACAGCTCGAGGAGGCGCTTAAGGAATCCTGGGCCGGCACGGGCCTCAGGCTCGGCGCCGTCATAGTAAAGAAGGGCTTCGCGAGCGAGGTCGATATCGCGCAGACCCTCTCCTTTCAGCTTAACATCCCGTTCGTCGACATCAGTTCGGCCACCGTAGACCCGGAGGCGATAAAACTCGTCTCCGAAAAGCTTGCCAAAAAGTACGTCCTCGTGCCCCTTTACCAGGACAGGAAGGTCTTGAACGTGGCGATGACCGACCCTCTTAACTTAAACGCCATAGACGATTTAAGGTTCTCAACGGGGCTCGACATCCGGCCGTGCGTGGCGGCCCTCTCCGACGTAACGGGCGCCATCTCGCGCTACTACCACCTGAACGAGCCGTTAGAGGACCTCATAGGCGACCTTAAGAAGGACAAGCTCGTAGAGGTGATACACGAGCCCGACGCTAGCCGCGACATCTCCGAGCAGGTGCGCAAGTCCTCGGCCCCGCCGATCATAAAGATGGTGGATTCCATCATCATCCACGGCGCGGGCAACCGCGCGAGCGACATACACATAGAACCGCATGAAAAGGGCGTAAGGCTCCGGATACGCGTCGACGGCCTCATGAGGGAGACGATGCAGCTCCCGAAGTGGGTGCAGGGACCGGTCACATCCCGCATAAAGCTCATGGCCAGCATGGACATCGCCGAGCGCAGGGTCTCGCAGGACGGGCGGATAAAGGTCAGGCTCGGCGACAGGAGCCTCGATATGCGCGTCTCGACGCTGCCTACCCAGTACGGGGAGACCGTAGTCATGAGGCTCCTCGACCCGAAGGCCGAGGTCCACGACCTCGGAAGCGTCGGGTTCCTGAAGGACGACCTCAACCGCGTAAAGGACCTTATCGAGCGCCCGCAGGGCGTCGTGCTCGTCACCGGCCCGACCGGCTCCGGCAAGACCTCGACGCTCTACGCGATGATAGGCCACATAAAGAAAGAGCAGATAAACATCATCACGATCGAGGACCCGATAGAGTACGAACTCAAGGACGTGAACCAGGTCGCCGTAAACGAGAAGACCGGGCTTACCTTCTCGTACACCTTAAGGTCCGTCCTCAGGCAGGACCCGGACGTGATACTCATAGGGGAGATGAGGGACGCCGAGACCGCGATAATCGCCCACCAGGCCTCTCTCACCGGGCACCTCGTCTTCTCCACCCTCCACACGAACGACGCGATATCTTCCGTCATAAGGCTCCGGAACATGGGGATACCGTCGTACATGATAGCCTCGGCCCTTAACGGCATAGTGGCGCAGAGGCTTGTGCGCACCATCTGCCAGAACTGCAAGGAGGAGTACACGCCGGGCTCCGCGGAGATAAAGCGCTCAGGGCTCAAGTGGTCCGGCAGGAAGCTTTACCGGGGCGCGGGGTGCGCCTCCTGCAACGGGTCCGGCTACTCAGGGAGGGTCGGGGTCTTCGAGGTCCTGCCGGTGAACGCCGGCATACGGGCGCTCATATCGTCGGACGCCCCCGATCAGGAGATCATGTCAGCCGCCACGAAGGCCGGGATGACGCCTTTGCACCTCGACGGCCTTAGAAAGGTCGCGGCGGGGATAACGACCCTCGACGAGCTCACGCGCGTAATATACCTCTCCAGGGCGGAGGAGGACCCCGGCGGGGTCTGCGCCTCGTGCATGAAACCCGTCCCCCCCGGCACGGAGGCCTGCCCCCACTGCGGGAACTTCATAAAAAAGAACTGCGAGTCATGCGGAAAGACCCGGGAGCCGGACTGGATAGCCTGCCCGTACTGCGGGGCGCGCTTCGGCCGTTAGGGACGACCCGCCTGCCCGTCCGGCCTTCTCCCTCGCGCCTTAGAAAACTTGCCAGAACCGCCTTTTTCGTGCTAATATTTACCTTCCTCAAAAAAAATCGGCCGTCGGCGCCTTTCGGGCCGCGATTGTCCAAATGATCGGTAAGCTCATCAAGATAACTCTTGCGGCCCTGGTGCTCTTCTTCGCCTCGGATACGCTCGCAGGCAACAACATGGACCCTGCCCCGGCGGACTGGCCGAGCTTCGATTACAAAAGGGAGCCCGGCCAGTTCAAGAGGAGACAGAACGGGATGATAGACCCCACGCCCGACGTAGTCTCCCTGAAGTTCCTCCCCAAGGACAACTACGGGTTCGTCGATTGGACCAAGTCCATAAGGGACGGGCTCATAAACCCCAGGGACTCCATCCTCGACAGCCAGGGACCGCCTCCTGAAACCAGCGAGCCCGCCCCTGACGTCGTCATAAAATCCAAGCTCGACTTCATGCCGGACGTGCTCTTTCCGCATTCGGCGCATACGGTCTGGCTCAAATGCTCCGTCTGCCACCCGAAGATATTCAAAAAAAAGGCGGGGGCGACGCCCATCACCATGACGGGGATATGGAAAGGGCAGTTCTGCGGCAGGTGCCACGACAGGGTGGCCTTCCCTACCAGGAACTGCTTCAAATGCCACTCGGTCCCGAGGCAGACTACCGGAAAAAGCACAGCCCCTTGAAAAAGGGGCTTTTTATTTTAAAGACGGCCGGACGCGGACAGGGTCCGCCTTAACCGACCTTGCGGGGCCAGGGATGGATTACAGGGACTTTACCAAAAAAGAGCTCGCCGACCTCCTCGACATAATCCAGGCGTGCGTACAGAGCAGGTCTGAGGCGGACGTCATGCGGGTCGTCGCGAGGATAAAGAGGCTTTTGTCCGCCGACAACGCCGTCTGCGCGCTCGGGGACGCCTCCACCGGGAAGCTCTCAAAGATACTCAACCTGGACTACCCGGACGAATGGGGCAGGATATACATCGGAGAGAGGCTCTACACGAAAGACCCGATCATAAGGTTCAATTACAAGTTCTTCAGGACGCACCGCTGGTCCGAGGCGTTACATCTCTTCAACGGCAGGGACCAGACCGACCTCATGAACAGGGCGACGGACTTCGGTTTGAACTACGGCATCTCAAGCGGCGTCAACGGCGAGCGTTGCAGGGGCTCCATCTTCTCATTCTCGGCCAGGCAGGACAGGTTCGAAGAAAGGCACAAAGAGATACTCGACATGCTCACCCCCCACGTTCACCAGGCGCTCATCCGGTCATCTGAGCGCGCTCCGGGGGACGGCAAAGGGCTTTCGGCAAGGGAAAAAGAGGTCCTCGTCTGGATGAAAGAGGGCAAGACCAACTGGGAGATATCTTTGATACTCCGCATAAGCGAGCGGACGGTAAAGTTCCACGTCCAGAACATCGAGAGGAAGCTAAACGCGGTGAACAAGGCCCACGCGATAGCGATCGCCTTTGGCTCGGGGCTGGTCTCGAATTGACGTTCACCCGGCCCGGCATGGCGGACGGCCGCCATGCCCGCTCCGCCGTTCACCCGGGCCTTGCTCAAACCTTATTCACGACGCATGGAAATAGTCGATGCGGCGCCCCTGCAACGCTTGATAAAACGCCCTGCATGAATCTACTATGGAGACATGAGGGCCGGAGGATAAACCCGCCATTAAGTAATATAAAAGATTTCGCCTGTACCTTGGTACAGGCGAAAAAGGTATTTGAAATTATTATACTATCCAGACACTTTGACATCAGAGCAAGGTCAGCCCATTAACCAGGCGCAAGCCTGACCTTGCCGCGAGACCATCAATGATAAAACCATCCACGGCTGAAAAGACAGAGGCGGACAAAGAGCGCAAGAAGAGGCTCAAGGAGCGTTTCAAGGCCGGCTCGCTTGACTCCTTCCACAACCTCGAGATACTCGAACTCCTCCTTGCGTACGCCGTCCCCGGAAAAGACATAAAGGCGCTTGCGGGAGCGCTCATAGCGCGGTTCAAATCGTTCAGGGCGGTCTTTGACGCCTCGCAGGAAGACCTCAAAAACGTACCCGGCATGGGCGAGAACGCCGCGCTCCTCATAAGGCTCGTAAAGGACATGGCCGGTGTGTATCTGAGGGAGCGGCTCTCGGGCAAGGACCTCATAAGGAACCCGGGGGACGTCCTCGATTACCTGAACCTGACGCTCTCCGGAGAGCGGGTCGAAAAGTTCCTGGCCATCTATCTCAATTCAAGAAACGAGCTCATCGCCATAGAGACCCTCCATGAAGGGACGATAAACCAGACGGTCGTCTACCCGAGGAAGGCGATAGAAAAGGCGTTCAAGCACAACGCGAAGGCCGTCATCTTCGTCCACAACCACCCGAGCGGGGACTCGACCCCTTCAGGCGTCGACCGCCAGCTGACAAAGACGCTCGACAGGGCCGCGCTCGCGGTCGATATCATCGTCCACGACCACATCATCATCGGCAAATCAAACCACTTCAGCGCCCGCGAGAACGGATGGATAATCGGCGGGCCGACCCCCTTGCACATCGCCGGCAATTAGGCGGAAGAGTCTTTTACCAGCTCTCACATAAACTCGAATATACGCTTGTACGGATTGGTCGGAGCTTCCGCCCAAGGCCCTTTTGCGCGCTTTTCGCGCAGGGGCTCCTGGCGCTTTTTTCCTCCCCCATCCGCTCGGCGCGGCGCCAGAGTTCTTCGGAAGCTATTGAGGTTAGGGTAAACTAATCGTCTCGACAAGAACTTTGCCAGTCCGGCGAGTTCCCCCTCACCCCCGCCCTCTCCCACAAGGGGAGAGGGGGAACTTCTTGCGGGTTTTTTGTTTTTCAAAAATCCCAGACATAGGGTGAAGCGACCTTAAGGAAGGAAGTGACGCGCGAGCCGAGGGAGATTGACGCGAAGCGCTCAAGTGGCGAGTGCGTGGGCGGGAGAGGGCGACGGGAGCGAATCCCCATGCCGAAAAAAACCCGGCAGGGCGTAAAAGGCTTTTAGCAGAAATAAATTTGGAATTGCCCATCAAGCGTATATCGGGTCACAAATCAAAAGGTTCAGGTCGCAGACCTGAACCAGAAAAAGTTCAAAACCTGCGTAACAAAACTCTACCTGCCCTCCCTCCTCTGCGCGAGCGCCGTCTTAACCGTCTTTAAGAGGCCGCCGAGGGAATAGGGCTTTTGCAGAAAGGCATACCCCTTCTCGACCAATACCGGCCACTGTGTCTTCATGTCGATAAAGCCGCCCATAAGGACGATTGCCGTCTTCGGGTTCCTCGCCACCGCGTATTCCGCAAGGTCGAACCCGGTCCTGTCGGGGAGCGCCATGTCGGAGATGACAAGGTCGAAGACGCCGCCGTTCTCGAAGATGTCTGTCGCGTCCTTTACAATCGACGCCTCTGCAACAGCGTAGCCATGCTCCTGGAGGGCCGTTTTGGCAAAGTCTCTCGCCTTAAAATCGTCCTCGACTAGCAAAACCCGCTCCCCTTTCCCGTCGAGGACGCCACCCCCGCGGTCCGGCTCCAGCCGCCTTTCCCCGATAAACGCAGGCATATAGACAAGGAACGTAGTCCCCTTCCCCGGCGCGCTCTCAACGGATATCCACCCCCCGTGCTGTCTCACTATCCCGTATACGACGGCGAGCCCGAAGCCTGTGCCCCTGCCGGGCTCCTTAGTAGTGAAGAAGGGCTCGAATATGCGCTCGGCCACCTCCTTCTCCATGCCGACCCCTGTGTCCCTTACCGTAATGCGGACCATCTCCCCTGGTTTTGAGCCGGGCATGAGCATCGCGTCACCGGGAGAGACGACAACACTCTCGGTCTTTATGAAGAGGCCCCCGCCCCCGGGCATGGCGTCGCGGGCGTTCACCGCGAGGTTCATAATCACCTGTTCGAGACTGCCCTCGTCCGCGTTGACGGGCCAGACGCCCGGCTCGAGCTCGGTTCTGACGGAAACCTCGTCTCCTATGAGCCTCGTTATTATTATGAGGAGGTCCTCTATGACCTTGTTCACGTCCAGGAGGACGAGCTCGAAGGGGTGGTTGCGGCTGAAGAGCAGGAGCTGTTTCGTCAGCTTTGAGGCGAGCATCACCGAGAGTATGATGCCGTCGAGCCTCTGATAGAGCGGCCCGGACCTCTGCGCGTCCTCGAGGGCGAGCTCCGCGTTCCCCCTTATGGCCGTAAGGACGTTGTTGAAGTCGTGTGCTATGCCGCCGGCGAACCTCCCTATCGCCTCCATCTTCTGGGCCTGGTTTATCCGGGCCTGGAGCCTCTCCTTCTCCATCTCAGAGCGCTTCCTCTCGGTTATGTCCCTTATGGTCCCGGTGAAGTTTATCCGGCCTCCTATGGTGAAGCTGTTGACGACAAGCTCAATCGGGAATACCTCGCGGTTCTTGCGAAGCCCCTCCATCTCCACCACCGTCCCCTGTATCGTGCTTACACCGGTATCGAGGAACCACTTGACCCCCTCCTTGTGGCGTTGCCTGTACTTCTCCGGCATGAGACTTACAAGCTCCATGCCTATGAGCTCGTCCCTCTGATACCCGAATATCGCTTCGGCTGACGGGTTGCAGTCGATTACCCTGTCCCCGGTGTCGGAGACTATCATCGCGTCGAAGGCGGTGTTGTGTATCTGCCTGTACCTGCGCTCGCTCTCCTTAAGGGTCCTCTCGGTCCTCTTCCTCTCGGTTATGTCCTCTCCGGAGCTCAATACCCCGGTTATCACGCCGCCTTCCCTTAAGATTATATTGTGCCAGAGTATCGTCCTCTCGTCTCCCGCCCTCGTCAGCACCGGGTTCTCGAAGTACCCCTCCAGTTCGGACTCCCCTCCAACGAGATTATTGAAGACCGCCCTGACCTCGCCCCTCATCCTCTCCGGCACGAAGCGGAACCAGTCCATGCCGATGAGTTCCCTCTCTGAGTAGCCGAGTATGCCGCACCCGCGCTTGTTCATGAGCTTTATCCTGCCCGCCCCGTCGAGGACGAGGACCATGACGCCGGCTATGTCGAGGTACTTCTGAAAATTGTCCCGCTCCTCCTTGAGCTCCCTTTCCGCCCGGCGCCTCATCCTGACCATCTCCAGGACAGGCCTGAAGAGAAAAAAGTAGAGGGAGGGGACGAGGAAAATCACGAGGAGGGCCGGGTCGAATATGACGTTTAAGGGATAGGTGAGCCCGGCCGCGTAGATGACGACCATTACGAGCGCCTCGGCGAGGAATACCGAGGCCGCGGTTATGAGGATGATACGGAGCGGAGAACCGTTTTGGCGCAGTCCGTCCCACGGGCTGTCTGCTCCGGACTTGCGCCCCTTCCAATCGTCTGCCATAATAACCCCTGTGCGCCCGGATTTGATAAAACCCTTCCCTTGATTATACCGCAAAATGTTTTTTCAGGGCCGCGCCGCATAGGGGGCGGCCCGGCCAATGGACGGCTGGATCCTTGAGTTGCCGCCAAAGGCGGTTGAAGAAGGATGGCTCGTTACATCCGGGAGAGATGAAAGGGCGGGACTGAAAGACACGGGAAGATGAGCGGCATAGGCGAAAGAAGGACGCGTTGCCGCGCCATTACACCAAAAAAAAGCGCGCCCCTCTTTCGAGGGGCGCGCCGGTCCCGGCCTTCATAAACCTTAAACCTTGAACCTCCCTATCGCCTGCTGGAGCGAGCCTGAAAGGCCCGTCAGCGCGCCGGTCGCGCCGCTTATCTGCTCGGCGCCGGAAGATATGTCGCTGGAGAAAGCGGCTACCGACCCGATATCCATGTTTATCTGCTCGGAGACGCTCGTAAGCTGAGTCGTAGCCGTGGCTATCTGCTCGACCATTGAGTTCAGGTTCTTAACGCTGTCCACGATGTTCCCGAGGGCCCGGCCTGCCTGGACCGAGTACTCGACCCCGTCGCCGACCTTTTTCGCGCCTTCATCCATCGAGGTTATCGCGGCCTGCACCTCGCCCTGTATCGTCTTTATCATGGCGTTTATCTGCGTCGTGGACTTCGCCGTCCTCTCCGAGAGGTTGCGGACCTCGTCGGCCACGACCGCGAACCCCCTGCCCTGCTCGCCGGCGCGCGCCGCCTCTATCGCGGCGTTTAAAGCCAGGAGGTTCGTCTGCTCGGCTATATCGTTTATGACGCCGACTATCTTTCCTATCTGCTGGGAGCGGTCGCCCAGGGACTCGATGTTCCTCGCGAGGACCCCGACCATCTCTGAAATCGCCCTGACTTCGCTTATCGACCTCTCGACGATCTTCTCGCCCTCTTCGGCGAGAGAGCTCGCGCGCGACACCGTGGAGGCGATGGAAGAGGTGTTGTTGGCTATCTCGATTATCGTATGCGACATCTCCTCCGAGGCGGTCGCTATCTGAGTGGCCTTCGCGGCCTGCTTTGACATCCCCTCGGACATCGAGTCGGAGTTGGCCTGTATTTCGCCGCTCGCCTCGGTGACCTTTTCGGCGGCGATCTCGACGTCGCTCACTATCTCCTTGAGCTTGCCGACCATCTCGCCCATCGCGGCATTCAAATCCGCTATCTCGTCTCTGGACCTTATCTCGGGCAACTTTACGTTGAGGTTGCCTCCTGCGATCTCTTTCACCGCGTCCGTAAGGTGCAGAAGCGGCTTCGTTATCCTGTCGGAGACGATGAAGATCACGGCTATCGCTATCGCGAGCGTCACAATGACGGTAATGAGTATCGTCTGTTTTATCTTCCCGAGCGAGGACTTGCCCTCAAGGAGCTCGGAGTACGACTTCAACTGCGCGACCGACCAGTTGAAGGTCGACAGCTGCCTGTAAACGAGGTAGTGCGTCTCGCCGTTCAAATCAAAGGCGCCGTGGCCGCCCCTGCCGGACTTCATGGCGGCGAGGATCCCCGTAAACGCGGCGTCCTTCGATATGGTATCGACCGAAGGCAGATAGTCTTTCAGGCTGTGGACCGCGTCCTGTGCGCCCGCGTCGCCCTTAAGGTCTATGCTGATCTTGTTCCTGCTGTCCGCGACTATAATGCCCGCTGGGTCGATGACGAAGGTCCTCCCGGAGGTGTTCTCGGCGACCGTCTCCTGGAAGTAGGATATGGGTATCTCGAAGTGGTAGAACCCCGGCCTCGTCCCGTCGTCGAGGGCTATGGGAGATGTGTACGAAAAGACCCACTTGTGGGCGTCGGCGGACATATACGGATACGCCACGTGGAACTCGCCTTTGGCGAGCCTCATCGTCGGGTCGAAGAACGGGGCGGAGTTCTCCTCGCTGGAGAAATCGTCGTCAGGCGCTATCTCTCCGAATGTTATCCTCGAGTGCTCCTGGCCGGTCGAATCTATGACGCAGGTCTCGGCGACCGGGAACTTGGACTGGACGAAGAGCGTCCAGTCGTCTATCTTCTTTTTGAGCCGCCTCTGGTCAGGTGTGAACTGTATGACCTTCCCGGCGTTGTACCTGTTCCCGGCCTTTGTCTCCGGGAGCGAGAAGTATTCCTTGAAGACCGGGTAGTTCAGCGCGAATATGAGGTTCCCCCCGGCCTTCTCGTGGAAGGCGTTTATGCGGTGCGACACCCCTTCGAGCTCGTTCTCCATCGACTTGATCGCGTTCTGGACCACGGCCGTCTCAGTGGTCTTGAAGTTTATGTAGCTGTTCACGCTCAAGCCGAGGAGGATGAGGAGTACGAAGATAGCCAGAAACTTGTGTTTGATCTTCAATATCCACCTCTCGTTTTTAAGTCTTCAGCTTACCGCTATAATGGACGAGCCCAAAGCCCGCTTGAACAACAGCCCCAAAAGCCCTTCCCCGCTGGATTTTCTTGATATATTGTATTTTCGGCGTAATGTAGAAAATATTAAGCAATTTTTATGCCAGTAGCCGGACGACCCTCGCCTCAGGCCGATTCTTGCACTATAACTAATTGTTTTTTCACACTTTTTTAGTTGGAGGGGCTGAAAAGGAAGAGTGGCGGGGCGGCTACCAAAGAGCCCTTTATCGGCCTCTCAAACGAAAAAAGTCAAAAATTTGGTTTGACAAGGGGGCCTTTGCCGACTATCATTACAATTCAAAATTTTATTTTACCTTATAGGAGGAGTGAGAAATGAAGAAAATCGCAATGCTCGCAATTGGATCCATGTTCGTGCTGGCCTCGTTTACCGCCTGCAAGAAGCAGGAAGCACCGGCACCGGCACCGGCCGTAGTAGCCCCTGCGGAGACCGCGCCTGCGGTTGCGCCGGCGCCCGCTCCAGCGGCACCCGCCCCTGCTGAGCACAAGAAATAGCTGACAAAGGGCCGGAAAGACCGGCCGAGTAGGGTAATAACAGAAAGGCCTCAGAGTTTTTTGGAAGGGTACTCCCCTCCACTCTGCGGCCTTTCTGTTTTTGGAGCAATTTGATGAAACAGGGGGACGCTAATCCCTTCTCCACTTCGAACTGGACTGAGACGACAGTCACTCGCTCGACATGACCGGGGGGCAGGAAAAGGCTCCGGCTAAAAAAGTCCGTCGAGGCAAGGGGCTGTCTTACGGGGCCGGCCCTACCCGCCCTTCTCCAGATTTTTCACCATCTCAGTAAAGTAGTCGTCCTGAATGGTCGTCGAATCCGCGCACTTCGGGCACTTGACAACCGCGCCTTTTTTGAGGTCCTTCGCCTTTTTCTTGAAGACAGTCTGACACGATGGGCAGGTTATGTCTATTGCGAGCTCCGCCATATATAGTATCTCCTTGTGGATAGTACTATCTTTTTACCACAAACCGGTTGCCGTGGCAATAAGCCTAAAAGCCCCGCCCAACAGGCCTCGAACAGGGCCTCACTAAAAAAAGGCCGCCGAATGGATTCGGCGGCCTCTCAACTCTCCTGCGAGTCCCCTTCTTAGCTCAAGGCCGACATCCCGGCTACTATCACTATTGCGAGAGAAATGGTCGCAATGTCGTAAACCGTGCTTAAGGTGATCTGTCTCCTTCTCATCCCGCTACCTCCTCATCTGCTTTTTTGTCCATCTCCTGCCTTCCATTATAATCAATGGAGATTAGAGGATTATTAGGCAGGGGGTGGTTTTTCATGGTATTCGAACAAAGCCCCTGTCTTTAATAACCTAATGATTTAAAAGGCTATTTTTTTGCAGATAGCGGGATGCCGGACCGGGTATGCGGGAGGGCGCGCCGATTTGGTTGGAAAAAAATCCCCCTTGGAGTATAATCTACGGGAAAAATCTTTTCAGGGTCCAGGAAAAAGAATAATTTTCAGATGGCCCCTAAAAGGCGGCTTATGGAATACCGGTGCATATTATGCCCCCTGGACGAATCGGGCCTCTCGGACAAGGCCGAGGAGACGGCCGCGTATTTAAGCGGCCTGACCGGGGCGCGCCTCATACTCGTCTATGTCATGCACAAATGGTACGACTCCTCGATACTCGTCACCGATTCCGAGGAATGGGGGAAGATCCACCAGCGATGGCTCGACGATGGCAGGGAACTCCTTGACAGGGAGGCGGAAAAACTCAGGGCCCGCGGCATCAGGAACATTAAAACAGAGCTCCGGGACGGCGAGACGGCCTACGAGATAATCCAGATAGCGTTCGAGCAACACGCCAGCCTCATCGTAATGGCGACCGAGCGCGCCTCTCTCGTCGAAAAGCTCTTCGGGAATTCCGTTTCTTACAACGTCACCAACAAAGCGCCCTGTCCGGTACTCTGGGTCTACTCGCATCCGAGGGAATAGGTACGGCCAGGGGGGCCGTGAATTGCGCCTCAAACATGCTTCAGCATCTGAGATTACGGAGGGGAAGATGACTTTAAAAAAGGCATTCGCTTTTTTCATACTGCTCGCGCTCTCATTTCTCCCGAACGCCTCGTCAGCAACGGGGTTCGAGGAGCCGAAGGTCGAGTACTCGGCGGACTCCTACTTCGAGGCCGAGGGCATGGCGATGAAGTCGACGGTCTTCCACGCGCCCGGGAAGGAAAGGCGGGACATGGAGGGCATGGTAATGATCATCAGGCGGGATAAGAAGGTCGTCTGGCAACTCATGCCCGATATGAGGAAGTACATGGAGAACCCGATAGAGAAGGCCGACAGGAAGTCAGACGACCTCTCGGATTACAAGGTCGTACAGACGGTCATAGGCTCCGACACCATCGAGGGCTTGAAGACCACAAAGTACAAGGTCGTCATGACGGACAAGAAGGGCAACCGGCAGACGGGCCTCATGTGGGCGACGAAAGACGGCATCATGGTCAGGCTCGAGGCCGAGGGCGAGCACGACGGCAAGAAAATGAAGATGAAGAACTACCTCAGGAACGTAAAGATAGCCAAACAGGACCCGAAGCTCTTCGAGATACCGGCCGGGTATACCAGCATGGGCTCTGTCATGGACATGTTCAGGGGCGCGCAGGAAGACGCGCGCAAGGCCCAGGAAGACGCGGACAGGAAAGCTAAAGAAGCCGAGGCGAAGCGCGCCAAAGATGAAGCGGCGCGGAAAAAGGCGAAGGAGGAAAGGGACTACACCGCCTCCGAGCGCGATTATACCTCCGGCGAGCGCGACTACACATCGTCCCCGAGACAGAAGACCTCGACCACCACCGGGGCGGCCCCGAGCTCGACCGACGCCGCCAAGGACACCGCGAAGAAGCTCTGGAAGCTCTTCGGCAAATAATCCCGCATGCAATGCGCCACTCGATCTCTTTTATAATGCTATTTGTTTTCCTCAGCGCCGCCCTCCCGGGCGGCGCTTTTGCTTCCACGGCCGATGACCCGTTCGCGTTCAAGGCTTCGGCCTATCTCGTAAAGGCCGACGGCAGGGTCGTCTGGTCGCGTAACCCGGATAAAAGGCTCTCTCCGGCGTCCCTCACCAAGATAATGACCGCCCGTCTCGCGCTCAAAAAAGGCGCCCTCGACGAACTCGTGACAGTAACGACAGCGGCCGCGCAGGAGACCGGCTCCCGCTTAGGGCTAAAGGCTGGAGAGAAGATGTACCTCGGGTTCCTCATCTCCGCCTCGCTCCTTAAGTCCGCGAACGACGCCTGCCGCGCCGTAGCCGACCACGTCGGCGGGTCTGAGGCGGCGTTCGTCGTGATGATGAACCGGGAGGCGGCCGCGCTCGGGCTTAAGGACACCCGCTTCAGGAACGCCTGCGGACATGACGAGGACGGCCATTACTCGACGGCGCGCGACCTTTCCATACTCGCCGAAGCGGCGCTCAAGGACAGGGCCTTTGCCGACATAGTCTCGCTCGTCGCGCTCGATATCACGACCGCCGGAGGAAAGCGGCGGTTCAGGGTCGAGAACACGAACGAGCTCATGGGCAGGTACCCCGGCGCGATAGGCGTAAAATCCGGGTTTACCTCCAAGGCCGGCAAGTGCGTCGTGGCGCTCGTCGAGCGGGACGGCAAAAGGCTCCTCCTCGTACTGCTTAACGCCCCTGACAGGTGGTGGAACGCGGTAGAGGCGCTCGATGCGGGGTTCTCGACTGTAAAAAAGGCCTCTAAATGAAGACGGCGGTTGTCATCGCCGCTGTATTCGCAGTCTACCTTAACGCGCTCCTGTACGGGTCTTTCCAGTTCGACGACTTCAATGTCATCGTAAACAACCCTTCGGTCCACTCAATCGATGCGTGGCGGGAAGGGCTCCCAGGCGGCATACGGCCGCTTCTCAAATTCACCTATGCCGCGAACTGGTCGTTGTCGGATGCCTCCTTCGGTTTCCACCTCTTTAACGTCCTTGTCCACGCGGCCTCCGCGGTCTTCGTTTTAAAGCTATCGGAACTGTTCATGAAAAGGTCCGGCGTCGGCAAGGGCGCCGCGCTCTTTACCGCGCTCCTCTTCGCGCTCCACCCTGTACAGACAGAGGCCGTTACCTACATATCCGGCAGGTCGTCGTCCCTCATGGCGCTCCTCCTCCTCGCCTCGCTCTTTTTTTACGAGAAAGGGCGGGGCAGAGGGGTTGCGCTCACATACCTCGCCTCCCCGTTTTTTTTCCTGCTCGCCGTGGGCGTCAAGGAGACGGCCGTGATATTCCCCTTCGCGCTCCTGCTTTGGGACAGGGCCCTGGGCCGAGGGATACGGGAGTCGCTCAAAAAGCAGGCAACGCACTGGGGGCTTGTGCTGCTCGCGGTGTTTTTCATCCTCGCAGGCTACAACCGCTTCTTTAGCAGGCTGGACCCGAGGGGGTTGTCATCGACGGTCTTAAGCAACGTAAACGGCGTAGCTTATCTCCTGTCAAGGTTCGCGTCCATCCACGCGCAGAACATCGACCCCGACCTGCCGGTATTGACTGCGTGGGACGCGCCGCTCATCGCAAAGGCTCTCTCACTATCAGCTCTGTTTGTCTCAGGTTTATTGCTCGTCAGGAAAAGGCCCTGGGCCGGGTTCGGGATAGTCTGGCTCTTTCTCTTTATCCTGCCGACGAATTCCGTCATACCGAGGATGGATGTAGCGAACGAGCGCCACCTTTATATCGGCGGGTTCGGGGTATTCCTCGCCGTTTCAGGCGAGCTCTCAAGGCTCGGAAATAAGCTCGGGAGGAGAAGCGCCTCAGCCGTCGCCGTAGCGCTCCTCCTGATACTCGGCGCCTTGACCGTCGCGAGAAACAGGGATTACAGGGACGAGGCCGCGCTCTGGGAGGCGACCGTAAGGCTCTCCCCCGCAAAGCCCAGGGCCTGGAACAACCTCGGTTTCGCATACTCCGCCGAGGGGAGGATGAAGGAGGCGCGAATGGCGTACATGGAGGCGCTCCGCCTCGACCCCGGATACGGGAAGGCGCAGAGGAACATTCAGGCGCTCGGCGACTGATAAATCTCCGCCGGGGAAGCCTATCGTCAAAAAAAACTCCCCTCGCCCTTTGCCCTCTCCCGCAAGGGGAGGGGGGATTTAAGAACCACGCGTCAGAATATTATATTGGGCCGGATTATGAACTGGAAGTTCTCGCGCTCCGGCGGGTATTGGAGGTCTCCTGAGTACCTGTCCTCGCTCTCCCAGATGAAACCGGCGGCGATAGTAAAGCCGACGTGGCTCCCCTTCAGGGGCCAGCGCCTGTCCACCGTCAATATGTGGCGTATGGGTTTCAGGGTCTCGCTGTCCATGTCGAATGTGTACTCGAAGCCGCTGTTCTTAAGTATCGATTCAGACTCCTCGAAGTCGAGCCGCCCCCTCCTTACGGAGACATAGACGACGTCCTTTATGTCCGGGTTCGAATGTACCTTGCCGCCGACCCTGAACGACCAGTGGAGGTCGTGTGTCGAGAACTTCCTGTCCCCCTTTATCTTCCACTCGAACTCAAGCCAGTCGTCCTCGATGAGCCTGTTGTCCTTTATGTGGTAGTCGCCGTAGCTTACGAGGTATCCCATGTACCCGAAGTTGCCGCTCCGCCACGGCTCATTCTGGCGCGTGAAGCTTACAACGTTGCCGAGAAATAAAGATATCGCGTAGGGCTCCTCGAAGCCGGCGGTGACGGCCTTGACGAGGTTCAGGCTCTCCGTTATCTCGCCGCCGCTGTACAGGTCCTCCATGTTGCTGTTGATGAAGACGCCGAGGTTTGGCATGGGGAATACCGCGGCCTCAAGGACGAGGAAGCGCGGTATATAGGAGCTGAAGAGGAGGTCCTTATAGACGAGAAACTCGTCCCTCTCACCGACGTCCGGTATCGGCTCGTCGGTGAGGCTCAGATAAAGCCCGACGTTCGAGTAATACGCGTCGACCTCGCTCTCCCAGCTTACGGTCTTTTTTGAAACAGGGGGCGCGGCCTCTTCGGTCTTTTCAGCGGAGGGGTGCTCGGCCCGCGCCGGAGCGGAAAAGGCAAAGAATACGGATGACAGTATAATGAGGAGCCTTGCAAAAAAGGATGGCATCAGGAGACCCTGCATTTTTTCTTGAGGCATGTTAGCAGGATTCGGGTGGAAAGGGAATGGGTAAGAAGGGGCGATGCCTTTTTTGAAAGGGTAAAGCAACGACCGGACCGGAGACTGCCTTAAATAAATAAGCCCGAGCGGTTAACAGGCCTGCCCAGGCGTTAAAAGGCTCTCTCGTACAGGCCTCACCTAATCGTATATCGTGTACCCGTTCTGCGAGAGCCAGTTCGACTGCTCGGCGCTTATTCTCCGCTCGCAGGTATACCGCTTGGAATCGTATACCCTCACCCACCCGAGCTTCTCGAGGTCGCCGACCTTCTGTCCTAAAACGCAGTACGCCAGCACGTCGTGGTTCACCTGCGGACAGCCGTAGAACCTGCCGTCCCGCGAGAGCCACCCAGAGGGGAGGTCGTCGTTATAGAAAGGCGTCTTTGTCCAGTCGAGGTCCGTAAGGTGCGCGGCCTCCGTAGCCTCTTTTACTATATCGTCGTCGTGCTTCTCCCTGTAGATGTTCCGCGCGACCCCTATCCACTTCTCGCCTGTGTCGAGCGACCAGTAGAAGGGCCTGGGCTTATTGGAGGCAGAGCCCCCCGGGGAAACAAGATAGAATTTCTGCACGTTTTTCTCCTCTGCGCTAAGGCGGAAAAACCGGTAAAAGCCTATACACGGACCCAGGGCTTCCTGCCTGCAAGCACGCCTGGTTTTAACGGGTGGGCTATTACAGAGCAAAAATGGTGCCAAAAATTATATTTTTGGAACCACCTGAAATACAACTGAATTTTAATCTCAGGACAAATTACTACTGAGGCAAAATGCCTCTATCGGGAATAACGTGCCCCTTATGCGGGGCATTTTGCACCGCTCTTTATAAAGATACTGGTCCACCGCGCACGACCTACCCATATATCCTCTTTCTTCAAGACAACGACGAGTAGCGCCATTTCCATCGGGAATTCATCTCCGGTATGCGTAAATCATTATTTTAAGTTCCATCCCTGACTTAAAAGGGCCGGTTTTTTTCCTTAAAGGTTTGAGACAGGCTTACCGAAATGGAATCATAAGACATATTAATCCAGGAAAACCCTATGCATTTTGAGCCTTTGAGCCGAAGTGACGCGTCGATGGGTCTAAACGATCCAAAAAACCATGGCCGGGAGCAGGTGCAGGCATGACAAGAAAAATACTCCTGGTAGACGATTCTCCGGTGGCAAGGAAGATCCTCCGCAAATGCATCCCCGAGGACGGATGCTTTGAGATCTTCGAGGCCTCCGACGGGCTCGACGGCCTCAAAAAATTCGAAGAGATAAACCCGGATATCATCTTCATGGACCTTACCATGCCGGTCATGGACGGCATGGAGGCGCTTGGCGAGATCAAGAAAAGGAACAAGGACGCCCTTGTCATAATCCAGACGGCCGATACGCAGATCAAGTCCGTATTCATGGCCATGGAGCTCGGCGCGTTCATGGTGCTTAAAAAACCGATTTCGAAGGACAGCATAAAAGCGGTCTTAAAAGAGGCTGACGGCGCTTTACAGACGGAAAGATGAGCGTGTTTTCGATGGATATCGGGACTGGCCAAGAGGCCATATTGACCGGTGAAGAGATAGACATATTCCAGGAAGTGATGAATATCGCTTTCGGGCAGGCCTCGGCCGACCTCGCCGAGATACTGAACGCCTTTGTCGTGCTCAATGTGCCGGAGGTGCGCATGCTCGATGAGTCCGCCCTCCCTGACTTAATAAGGGAAGACACAGGCCCCGGCGCCTTAAGCATCGTAGAGCAGAGCTACTGGGGAAAGTTGAGCGGCAAGACCGTGCTTTTCTTCCCGGCGAGCGCGCGCGAAGGCCTCGCAAAGCTCTTCGGTGAATTCAGCAGGGAGGACGCCCTCTCATGCGCTGAAAAAGAGATATTCCTTGAGGCAGGCAACTTCATAGCCGGCGGGTGCATAGCGAGGCTCGCCGACTGCCTTGACGACCTTATCACCTACACGGCCCCGCGCTCGGCCGAGATACGCGAACGCGACGCCGACAAGGAAACCGCCCCGGCGCTGAGACGGATTGCGGCGGTCAGGATACCGTTCTCAATAGACCAGCACGACGTCTCCGGCCTTTTGATACTGACGGCGAGCCACGAGTCGATCCCGTGGCTCAAGGCGTCGCTAAAGAGGTTCATGGAGCAGTATGGATGAGTATTACGCCCAGATATTCCACACCATAGACGTCGGCCTGGTGATACTGGACAAGGATATCCGCGTCCAGCAGTGGAACAGGTGGATGGAACAACACAGTTCCATCCCGTTTCACAGGATAATCGGACGCCCCCTCTTTGATTTCTTTCCGGAGCTCAACCACCCCCGCTTCCTCATGAACTTCAAGATGGCGGTCAAGTTCGGCAACTCCTGCTTCCTCTCACAGAAGCTCAACAAATATCTCTTCCCGTTCAAGCCCGCAAGCGCCTTTGCCGGGGAATTCGAGCATATGCAACAGTGTTGCGCCATGTTCCCGCTGAGGGGCGAAGAGAACGCCCTCAAATACATTTGCATATCGGTCAACGACGTAACCGAGACCGTGGCTTGCGAGACGAGGCTCGTCGAGATGAACGTAAGGGACGGGCTTACCGGCATTTACAACCGGAAATTCCTTGAGGCGAAACTCACTGAGGAGCTCGACAGGGCGAGGAGGTACGGGCGCGCCTTCAGCGTCATCATGATAGACATCGACCACTTCAAGAAGGTAAACGATTCCTACGGCCACGGCTTCGGCGACACGGTTCTGAAGTCCACCGCCTCGATGTTGCAGTCGGGACTCAGGACCACGGATTTTCTGACAAGGTACGGAGGCGAGGAGTTCTGCTGTCTATTGCCGGAAACCGAGTGCTCATCCGCCGTCATCGTCGCGGAACGCATGAGGGCCAACGCCGAGGCGCTGGCTCTGACCCACGGCGAAAACCCGGTCAACATTTCGATCAGCCTCGGGGTCGCCGGGGCCGCGGCGGCAGATACCCCTTCGGCGCTCATCCAGATGGCCGACGAGGCCCTGTACGCCGCCAAAAATTCGGGGCGTAACAGGGTCATCGCAAGCCGGGGCAAGGCCGCTTAACGGACGGAAAGTCAACGGGCGGCGCGCGAATAAAAAGGGGAACCAGGCCGACGGCCTGGTTCCCCTTCACTTTTGAGCAATAAACAAAGGTCCGGTCATGTCATTTTTTCGAGCTCTGAGAGCTGATCGCTTGTGCCGAGGGCGATCAGGAGGTCCCCGTTCCGGATAGTGACCCTGCTCTGCGGGTCAGCCACTACCTTGAGGTTGCCGTTTTGTTTTATCGCCAGTATGTTCGCTCCCCTGGTGCACCTCTGCTTGGCCTCTCCTATGGTGAGGCCGGAAAATGGCGACATCTCGCGCACCTCTATCTCTTCCAGCAGAAGCCGCTCATTCCCGTTGCCGCCGTGCATGGCGACGTCGAGGAACTCTACGACGTTCGGGCGGAGCAACAGGTTGGCCAGGCGCCTGCCCCCGAGCGTGTAGGGAGAAAGCACCCTGTCGGCGTGGGCCTTTAGGAGCTTGTGCTCCGCCTCCATGGAGCTCGCCCTGGCGACAACGCAGAGGTCCGGGCGCAGAGTCTTCGCGCTCAAGGTGACGTAGACGTTCTCGGCGTCGGAATCTATGGCCGAGACCAGCCCCTTTGCCCTCATTATGCCCGCCGCCTTGAGGGCCTCGTCTTCGGATGCGCTGCCCTGCACGTGCATGAACCCCTGTTCCGCGCATCTCCCTATGGCCTGAGCGTCGTTGTCTATCACGACGAACTCCACCATGTCCCTCTTGAGCTCGACGGCCACCTGCTGGCCGACCCTGCCGAAGCCGCATATGATGTAGTGGCCGTTCAGTTCGTTGATCTTCCGCTTCATGGTCTTCCTCCCGAGGACGCCGCCGAGGTGGCCTGCGATTATGAACTCGGCGGTGCCTGATATGGCGTAGAGAAACGCGCCCACGCCGGATATTATGTAGATTATGATGAATATCTGACCCGCGGTGGTGAGCGGGTGCGGCTCGCGGTATCCGACGGTGTAGACGGTTATTACGCTCATGTAGAGGGCGTCGAGGAACGGCCAGCCCTCGATGATCATCAGCCCCGCGACCCCCGTGGAAAGCACCCCGAAGAAGACGAGGAGCACCTTGATTATAATGTTCTTGCGGTCCATGAGCGGCTTATCCGGGCCTTTGCCAGGCCCTGCTTTTAAGGGTTAGACCAGAGTGCGCAACTCTTCTTTTCCATGCGTCAAGACGCGGCCTACGGTAGATATAAAGCTTGCATGGCTTCGGTGGGTTGCTGGCGGGCCTCAAGGCATTAACGTGCCGCTGAAAGAATCCGTTACCTGTCGGAGTGCCGGGACCATCCGAAAAAATACCACAAGGGTCTTCGGCCTGTCAAGGAGCGGAGACCAGAGGTAGCACAGACAAGATAAACGCTACGGCCAAAAAAAACCTACGAACAACGATAACGAGGATTTTCAGGTATCCTCCGAGGACACCCTGTGGTTTGCTCATATCTTCTTTCTCTTGCTCCCTCTTGTCTTTTATGGCTTTTCAACGGATAGGCTTTTGCCACCATTTGGGGGCTTTTTAGTTTGTCTGGTATACAAAAACTATACAACCCAAGGCATAAAAGCCTGGGGATTTTTTTGTCCAAAGGAATGATTGAAAGCCATTAAAGTTTCTTGATATACTCCCCTGAAACAATCAGCCTGAAAAAGTAAGCATAAGACAGCGGAGGATTCCTGGATGGCGGTCCTGAATTTCAAAGGCAAGACATTCGTACAGAACCATCATCTTGCGGTCAAGTACCACCAGCTTATCCCGAAAAAGGACAAGAGCCTGACCGGGAAGGTGAGCCTTAACGACAACCTCATAATCCACGGCGACAACCTGAAGGCTTTGAAGGCCCTCCTTCCCACTTACGCCGGAAAGGTCAAGTGTATCTACATAGACCCGCCTTACAACACAGGGAACGAAAAATGGGTTTATAACGACAAGGTCAATTCCCCCATGATAAGGGAATGGCTTGGAAAGGTAGTGGACAGGGAGGACTTGACCCGGCACGAAAAATGGCTCTGCATGATGATGCCGAGGCTAAAACTTTTGAGGGAGTTGCTTGCAGAAGATGGCATTATTTTTATCAACATTGATGATAATGAAGTCCATCATTTAAGAATTTTAATGGATGAAATTTTTGGGGAAGACAATTTTCTTGCATCAATTTCATGGGAAAAAAGATTTACAAGAAGCAATAATGCTCGTCTATTCTCATCAATAAAAGACTATATCGTTACTTATCGCAAAAGCTCAATTGTTTCACAACTTAGAGAAGCCAGGTCCGAAAAGTCAAATTCAATTTATACCAATCCCGATAACGACCCAAGAGGTCTTTGGACAAGCGTTTCATATGTAAATCCAGCAACAAAAGCTCAGAGACCTAATTTAACTTACAAAATCAAAAATCCTTTTTCTAAGGAGATGATTGAGCATCCGACGAATGCATGGAAGTATAGCTATGAGGTATATTTAGAGCATGCAAAAGAGAACAGTTTGTATTGGGGCGAAAAAGGGGGAAACACTTTTCCAAGGCTTAAAAAATTCCTTACAGAAGTTGAGGGCGGCATTGTCCCAACAGATTTATGGAGATATGACGATTCAGGAACAACCGATGAGGGAAGCAAGGAACTCAATGAAATTTTAGGAAAAGATATTTTTGAAAATCCTAAACCTACCAAGCTTATAAAAAGAACCTTAAATCTTGCTTTAGATGATTCACCCAATGCTATAGTCCTTGACTCTTTCGCAGGCTCCGGTACAACCGCCCATGCTGTTTTAGACCTTAATAAAGAGGACGGGGGCAATCGCAAGTTTGTTTTGGTTGAATGCGAGGACTACGCCGACGAGATAACCGCCGAAAGGGTAAGAAGGGTAATCAAGGGCGTAAAGAAGGCGGCTGATGAAAAGCTCAAAGATGGACTTGGAGGGACTTTCAGCTTCTTTGAGCTTGGCGACGCGATAGAGATGGAGAGCATTCTGGAAGGCAAACAGCTCCCGTCCTATATCGACCTTGCAAGGTATGTCTTCTACACGGCTACGGGGGAGGAATTCGACCCCAAAAAGGTCAACGAGAAAAAGAGCTTTATAGGAGAATCGAAGGAATATGAGGTGTACCTTTTCTATAGGGTCTTAGGAAGCAAACAAGGTTATAAAGGGGTCTTGCGGAACATTTTTAACAGTTCCAAATATATGTTATCGCATCTGAGATTGAAACGAAACTCAGTTTCCTTCAGGTGCAGGTAGAAAGTATGTTTGTGGAGC
>JACREU010000107.1 GCA_016212705.1 Deltaproteobacteria bacterium | reverse complement strand
TTTCGGCATGGGGCTTCGCTCCCTCCGTCCTCCCCCTCCCCCGCTCGGCGCGGGGCCAATTTCAAATCGGGTCACTTAAGTCTACCTGAAGCACAGTTGTCCGATACGGATTTGCCAGTCCGGCGAGGACCGCTCGCCCCGAAGATGCGCTTCGCGTCTAATCTCCCCCGGCGCGCGCGTCACTTCCTCCCTTATGGTCGCTCACCCTATTCCTGGTTTGTCTTTAAAAGGCACAGGCCCATAAGGTGAGCGTAGCATAAGGGCGGGTGGGGTGAGCGAGCCGGGGCGCGAGGAGCGTAGCGACTTAAGGAGCGAACGAACGAGGAAGAAGAGGAAGAAAGCAAGCGAACCTTTATGGGCAAAAGCGCGCGGAGCGTGCAAAATGGCTTTGGGCAAAAAATCAAATAGTCTGACGAGCCGCAGTCGGGTCACGAATTAATGGGTTCAGGTTTCAACCTGAACCCTCAATAGCCTATCCGATAGAATGCGCGCCTGTCTTATGTTAATATGAGGGGATGAAGTCCTGCTTCCACTGCAAAAAGCCCGTAGAGGCTCCACCAAGGCCCGGAAGGGGGGACGCGTGCCCTCTTTGCGGCTCGGACCTCAAGGTCTGCCTGAACTGCGCGTTCCATGAAAGGGGCTCTTACAACGAGTGCAGGGAGACGTCGGCGGAGAGGGTGAAGGACAAGGACAAGGCGAACTTCTGCGAATTTTTCGAGTTCAGGGACCCGGAGGCCAATCGGAAAGTGGGCGACCCGTTCAAAGGCCTCAAGGACCTCTTCAAGTGATCAGGAGCTCAACACGCCCGCGACCACCTTTCTTATCTCCCGGATAGAGGCGGGTTTGCTCAGGAACTTGAGCCCGTTATTTTGCAGAAACTCGCCCCGCTCTGCGTCGATCTCGCCTGTGAAGAAGATGAACCTATCCCCTATGCCGGGGTACTTCGCCACAGCGGCCTTGTAGAGCTCCATGCCGTTCATAACCGGCATGTCCCAGTCGGAGAGTATCACCGAGTAATACCTCCCCGCGATCTTCTCCAGCCCCTCCCTGCCGTTACCGGCTGTGTCGACCAGCCCCTCGTTGAAGAGCACCTCCTTCAAGATGCCCCTTATGTCATCGTCGTCCTCCACGACCAGGATGCTGTCTTCCCAGACCCTCGGCAGGCCCTTAATCCTCTCGAGCAGGCCTTTGAGCTCCTCCCTCCCCGCGACGAACTCTTCTATGCGCTTCTTGTGGTGCTGGATATAAACGGCGGCCTTGACGAACTCGCTCGACTCGGGTTTAAGCCTGTTTATCACGTACAGGAAGTACTCGTTCCACTCCGAGAACTCGGCTGAGACGACGCACCCAAGGACTGCGCCACAATCGACGGGATCTTCCTCCATAAGCCTTTCGCATCTTGAGAAGTGCCCCGCCACCTCCTCCCTTGCGGTCTCATCCACGATAATGGGCGAGACGACGTCAATATCCTTTATGAGACCGGCGGCCTTCTCGATTAAAGCCCTGTGAGAGGCCTCCTCAACGGAGAGGGCCTTGAAAAAATCCGAGAGTTCATTGTCGCCGGAAAATGCGGCAGAGGCCTTTGCGTAGACCTTCTCCGCCCTCTCCTCCATCTCTATAAGCCACGGGATAAGCACTTTCATATGGTTATTATACACCATTTAGGGTCTTGCCTCATTTGGTTTTTTTGCCGTAAGCGGCGGATAAGGCGCTCCATTTACTTTACGACCTGTGGAATTGACTTATCCAGGCTTATCTAATAACATATCCCAAAGGGGCTCTCATGATAGATTCCATCACCTTACTCGGTCTCGTCGGCGGGACGCTCACGACCGTATCTTTCGTCCCTCAGGTCGTGAAGACCTGGAGGTCGCGCTCGGCCAAGGACGTCTCCCTCTGGATGTTCCTCATCCTCTCCCTCGGCATCGTCATCTGGATAATCTACGGCTTCCTCATAGACTCATTCCCGGTGATAGCGGCGAATATCGTATCCTTTATCCTTGTCTTTGCCATCCTGATGCTCAAGATCGTCTTCAGGTGACGAGCAGGCGACCTCAATGGGAGAGAGGCGCGGACAAGGCCCTTATTTTATGGTAGAATTAAGAAGGATTACGCTGAGTTGCGTTTATAGCGGGGCGCCTTCCTGGAGGTGATGGAATGATGACTGCAAAGGCCCTCTTTGCCGCCGGGTGTTTCTGGGGGGTGGAAGAGGCCTTCAGAAAAATAAAAGGGGTCGTCTCGACAAGGGTCGGCTACACGGGCGGGGATACCGAGGCCCCCTCTTACGAGGAGGTCTGCACCGGACTTACCGGACACGCCGAAGCCGTGCTCGTGGAGTTCGACCCGGCAACGGTCTCATACGAGACCCTCATCGAGGTCTTCTGGTCCATACATGACCCGACGACGCTCAATAAGCAGGGGCCCGACACGGGTAGCCAGTACAGGTCCGCCATCTTTTATTTTGACAAGAGAGAGGAGCGGATCGCCCGCGCATCGAAAAAGAGGCTCGAGGAGATGGGTTTCCTGAAAAGGCCTGTAGTGACGGAGATAGTCGAGGCCGGCCCGTTCTATGAGGCCGAGGAATACCACCAGAGGTATCTGGAAAAAAAAGGTCTCTCGTACCGCGGATGAGTTGCGGGTTTACCCGCCGAAGACGGCGACTGTCGCGGAGCTTATTTGCCCTTTAACCGCGCATCTCCCGCGAAGTCCCCTCCCCGGACCGCAGGCAAAGAGGCCGTGAGGATATCCTGATTCACTTATCGGCGCTGAGAGCGCCCTTTACCGCGTCTCGCAGGCTCGCCATGCTGAACGGCTTCGCTATCACGCCCTTAAGCCCGTATCTCCCGTAATCAGCCATTATAGGGTCGTTCGAGTACCCGCTCGATACTATCGCCCTTATCCCAGGGTCTATCTCCTGGAGCCTCTTCAATGCCTCCCTGCCGCCGGTCCCGCCGGGGACGGTCAGGTCGAGGATGACGAGGTCAAAGGGCCTCCCGGTCTCTTTCGCCTTTGAATACAGGAGGACGGCCTCATCCCCGTCCCTGGAGACCTCGACCGCGTAGCCGAGCATGGGGAGCATCTCCTTGACGAGGTCCCTTATCATCTCCTCGTCGTCCATGACGAGGACCCTTTTGCCGGAAAGGCCGGGGACCGCACAGACATTTTCTTCGTCTCCAGCCTTCAAGGCCGCGGGCAGGCACATATGGAATACGCTCCCTTTGCCGGGGACTGATTTTACGGTCAGATGCCCTTCGTGCCTCTTTACTATCGAATACGCGGCAGAGAGCCCGAGACCGCTCCCCTTCTCCTTTGTAGTATAGAACGGGTCGAATATCCTCTGCAGGTCCTCTTCCTTTATGCCGCGCCCTTCGTCCCCGATGGAGATTGCCACATACCCGCCCTTCCTTGCCGGGAGTCCGTGGCTCTCTCCGTCCTCGTTCCACGCCGCCACCCTCACGACACCGGAGCCGTCCATCGACTCTATCGCGTTCACGAAGATGTTCCGCAGGGCCTGCCCTATCTGCCCCTCGTCGATAGCCGCGTCCCGGAGGTCTTCCCGGATATCATACGCGCACATCGCCTCTGAGCCGATCGTAGCAAGCGAGCACCACTCGGGTATGAACCCCTTTATGGAGACGGCCCTCTTGACCGGGGCCCCTCCCTTTGAGAACGTGAGGAGCTGTTTAGTGAGGTACCCGGCCCTTAAGGAGGCGGCCTCGGCGCGCGAGACCGCCTCATAGGGTTTGCCTGTCGGGCTGAGCAGCATCTTGGCAAGGGAGATGTTCCCGTATATGCCGGTAAGTATGTTGTTGAATTCGTGGGCGATGCCGCCGGCGAGGAGGCCGACCGACTCGAGCTTCTGGGCCTTGATCATCTCCGCCTCAAGCCTCCTCGTCTCCGTAAGGTCCCTGAATATGCCCAATATGAGCCTTTTTTCACCGACAACGAGCGCCTCCGCGCTTATGTGGACCGGGACCACGGTACCGTCCTTCCTCTCGACCTCGCCCTCATCGTCCGCGAGCTTGCCCTTGCCGGAATGCGAGGCGAACATGGAGCGGTATTCGTCTTCCCGGCCCGCCGGGTGGATGCGGGACTGGTGCATGCCTATGATCTCGTCACGGGTCCTGCCGAGGAGCTCCTCGCCCTTTTTATTGGTGTCGAGTATGACGCCGGTTGCGGTATCGGCGAGGAACGCCGCGTCGTTAAGGTGCTCGAAGAGGTGCCTGTACTTCTCCTCCGACTCCTTGAGCCTCTCCTGCGCCTCCTTCAGCTCCGTAAGGTCGCGCGAGTTGACGACGATGTTCGATACCTCCCCGCCTTCGCCGGTAAGCGGGTAGTATACGACGTTCATGTACCTCCTGCCGATGGCGGAGAAGTCGATCCAGTCAAAGAAGTTTACGGTCTCGCCGTTGAAGGCCCTGTCCAGGGAGGGCTTGAGACGCGCGAACGTCTCCTCTCCGAGGAGGTCCGCCACCGTTCCCCCGACTATCTCGGCGCGCCCTCTGCCATGCGCCGTAAGATAGGCGTCGTTTACCACAAGGTAACGATAATCCCTGCCGACAATGGAGATGTGGTCCGGGGCTCCGGCTATGAAATGCCGGAACCTCAAGACCGTCTCGTCGCTTACGATGTCGCTCATGAAGAACTCACTCCCCTCGGCTTTCCGCCCCTGGTCCCGCAACGAACCACATGTTAACGATAATATATCGGGTTTTAAGGATCCGTGCATTTTGGCTAACGCCCCCTGCGGAAGACATCCGGATATCTCTCTAAACTTCCCCTCCCCTTATCTTAAATATCGGGAGGGGGTAGAGAGGGGAGGGTGAAATCTCGTATGAAGCGTGCTTCGAGGAATTTAACACGAAGGGATTAACGGCGGTCCCCTTCAACGCAAGGGCGCCGCAGGCCAAATGCGCGGGTCGAAGCACCGTCAGGTCCGGACGTTAAGCCCCGTTAAAAAAACCGACGGCTGTCCTCCCGCCCTTTTCAAAATACCCTTTACGGCATGAAAATCCCGCCGTTCACATGTATATAGTGCCCGGTTATAAACCCTGCCATGTCGGAGGCGAGGAACTCAACAGCCCCGGCGACGTCGTCGGGCGCGCCCACGCGCTTTAAAGGCGTTGCGCCGGCGATGAAGTCGAACATCTCCTTGGGCATATGGGCGGTTGCGTCGGTCGGTATGAGCCCGGGGCCTATGACGTTCACGGTGATGCCAAAGGGGCCGAACTCCTTTGCCATAACCCTCGCCCCGCTGTCCATGGCGGCCTTTGCCGCGGCGTGCGTATAGAACCCCTCGGAAGGGTACCTGGAGAGGCCGCTCGATATGTGGATTATCCTCCCGTACCTCCTTTTTATCATGTCCCTTACAACGGCCTGGGTCGTAAAAAATACCCCCTTCATCTCGCCTGTCATCTTCGCCTCGACCTCTTCCCATGAATGGTCGATAAAGGGCTTCAGCGGGAACCCTATCGCCGCATTGTTGACGAGTATGTCTATTTTCCCGGACCGCCTTATCGTCTCGGCTACCATCGCATCCACATCTTCTTTTATCGTGACGTCGGCCTGGATTGCGAACGCCGTGCCCCCCGCGTCCCTTATCTCGCCCGCGACCGCCTCTGCCTTATCTCCCGACCGGAGATAATTGACGGCCACCGTTGCCCCGGCCCTGCCGAGCGCCTTCGCTATCGCTGACCCTATGCCCCTGCTCGCCCCCGTGACTATCGCCGACCTGCCCTTCAGACCTGGCTCCATAAGCACCTCTCACAATGGGATAGATTCGAAGCAAATATAGCCTAAAACCCGCAAAATCTCAACTCAGGAAGTCTCTGAAAACCAGCAAACGCGGCATAAGGTCTTTCCCTTCGGGCTTCGCGCGAAAAATAAAAAAGGGGGTTACAGCTAATGCTGTAACCCCCTTGATAATCTTGGTGGGCCGCGCTGGGATCGAACCAGCGACCCGCTGATTAAGAGTCAGCTGCTCTACCAACTGAGCTAGCGGCCCAAGAAACCTGATTTTTTATTTGCCGGGAAGCGGTATGAAAGCCCCTCGCATCGCGATTCGACTTACCTTCCCATCCCCCCGCCCAACACCCATCAACCCCGGTGAACCGCCCCGACAAACCCTCCCCTCCGGCAAATGGCGCGCCTGAGAGGATTCGAACCTCCGACCCTCGGCTTCGGAGGCCGATGCTCTATCCACTGAGCTACAGGCGCAAAAACCGAATCTATAAAATTACAGAAAAAGGGGATGCTTGTCAAGAGAAAATGGTAGCTGGCGCAAGGAGGCCAAGACATGGGCAGATCACATATGTCCGGGGCTTCTGACTGCCGGCCTGCTTCCTGGTCAGGACGGCTCATCACGGCGCGGCCCCCCCCACTCCATTGAACCGCGCCCGGCGTCGCAGACGGGAAAGATCGCGCCGCTCCTTGTATCAGACTTGCGTATGCCGCGTTAAAAGACCATAACCTGCCCGCCCTCGTTCACCCATCGGGCGAGGTCGAGCGTCTTGCCGATGGCAACGCCCTCGACAAAATCCTCCTGCGAGAGCCCGCGCGCCGAGGTGCAGGTGAGGCACGAGCGGACCTCAACACCCTTGTCCACCAGACCCTTTACCATGTCCCCGATGTTGTAGTACCCCTTCGGGGGGTTCTGCCCCTTTTTGGCGGACGAGACGCTGTCTCCGTACAGAAATATCCTCACCTGGCTCCCGACCGAGAGAAGCGCCTGCGAGAGGCGAAGCGCGTTCCAGACCTTTTCGTTCCCGTAAGGGGCGTCCTGAAGGACTATCGTCACCATTCCCATGATATGACTCCTTTCAACGGTTTGATAGTTATATGATTGCGAAATTATGCAACCTTGTCAATGGAATTCTCGCGGGCCGCACCCCTTTACAAACAGGGCGGGGTGCTGATAGAATGTGGTCTTTCAAGGAGGAAGAGATGCCATCAAAGAAAAAATACGGCGAACGCGCCCTCGAAAAAGCCCGCCTCGCCGCATGGGAGAACTCCAACCCGGAGAGGGACTATGAGATAGAGATATCGTATCCCGAGTTCACCTGTCTCTGCCCGCGCTCAGGGTACCCGGACTTCGCAACAATCAGGCTCGTCTACACGCCGGACAAAAAGGTCGTGGAGCTTAAATCCCTCAAGTTATATCTTAACTCCTTCAGGGACAGGGCCGTCTCGCACGAAGCGGTCACAAACCTCATATTCAACGAGCTTGAAAAATTACTCAAGCCCCGTAGCATGGTGGTCACAGGCGACTTCAACGTGCGGGGGAACGTGAAGACGGTGATAAGGGTGGCGAAGTAGGCCTCCCTGCTGTGCGCACAAAGAAAAAAATAGATAGAGCTCTGCGAACACTCTTACTAAAAAGCCTTTTTGCACGCTCCGCGCGCTTATCCGCAGGGGCTCCTAACGCTTTCTTCCTCCCCCACCCGCTCGGCGCGGCGCCAGAGTTCTTCGGAAGCTATTGAGGTAAGGGTAAACTAATCGTCTCGATACGGACTTTGCCCGTCCGGCGAGGACCGCTCGCGCGCCCCTTGAGCGCTTCGCGTCTAATCTCCCTCGGCGCGCTCGCCTCTCCCTCCCTTATGCGTTCTCCGCCCTGCGCCTGTGTATTGGTAAAGACAGAACAAAAATCAAAATCTCCCATTCCCATTTTTTACGGGTTCAGGTTTGCAAACCTGAACCCGTAAAAAGACTGCCCTTTATGACGCTCTGAGATACAAAGGCCCGGGTCTTTCGACCCGGGCCTCAAGGGCGCCGCGCGATAGGCAGGCTTGGGGACGGCCTTTTAAGGGGCCGTCCTGAGGTATTTCATTATTGAGGACTTCATAAGAAGAGTTCCTTTTATGATGAACGGCACTTGCAAGCGCCCGGCGCCCTCCAAAATGAACCGCTCTACCCCCGGATGCGGCGTTCAACCCGCGCCGGGCCTTTTGAACATTTGGGAGTAAACTTACTCTGAGGATACTCCCTAAATCCGGACAATGAAAGAAAAAAATGGGCGAGTGACGATAGTTCTATTATAGCAGTCTATTCGCGGACTTGGAGGGCACGGGAGCCTCTATGGCCTTCTCTCCGAATATGGCTGAAAGCTCACTTAAAAGGGCGGCGTTATCCACCCTCTTTTTAAGAGAGACGCGGAAAAAGGCCTTTCCGAGCCCCGCGAAATCACCAAGGTCCCTTATGAGCAGGCCTTTTTTAATAAGCCTTTTTTTAAGCCCTGCGGCGTCAAGCGCCCCCGCCTCGATAAGCGCCATGATAAAATTGGCGCTTGAGGGAAATACGCGGAGGCACCTGAGCCTCTCCAATGACGAAGAGAGGAACTCCCGCTCCGCCACCGCCCACTTCGACGTCCTTTCGATGTAACGCGCATCCGTTAGAGAAGCTATGGCCGCAACCGACGCAAGCGTATTGACCGACCACGGCGGGATGTGTTTCCCCATCTTTTCAATGACCGGGACGCTCGCGACGGCAAACCCGAGCCTTAGACCCGCCATCGAATAAAACTTGGTCATGGAGCGGAGCGCTATGACGTTTCTAAGCGACGGCGCGTCTTTTATGATGCAGACGTCCTCCGCGAAGTCGGCGAACGCCTCGTCTACTACAAGGATAGCCCCTTTTTTTCCGCAAAGGGCGGCGACAGACAAGACCTCTTCCCTTGAAAGACTGGCCCCGGCCGGGTTCGATGGGTTCCCGATAAAGACCATGTCAGAACCTTCCACGCGCCTCTCAAGCCTCTTTTCATCGAGCCTGAAAGCGTCCCTCCAGTCGAGTACGAACTCGGCTACCTTCGCCCCTCCTAATTTGAGCGCGCGACCATACTCTGAAAAGGCAGGGCCTACGATAAGCGCCTTTTTCGGCCTGAATACTCTGGGTATAAGGTGGATTAGCTCGGTTGAGCCGTTCGCCGGGAGTATCGCGCCCTCAGGGACTCCGTGGCGCGCCGAGAGCGCGCGTTTAAGCCCCTGGGAATCCGGGTCCGGGTAAGGCGGGATGAGGCTTAAGGAGCTTCTTAAGGCATTAAGCGCCTTCTTTGACGGCCCGAAGGGGTTTATCGAGGCGCTGAAATCGATGATATTGAGGGGGTCGATCCCGAGGCGTTTGGCCGCCTCCCATATGTTGCCGCCGTGGGTCATCAGTATTATTTCAGGACCGCCCTCGCGTCCACGGCCATGACCCCGCGCTCATAAACGAGCAACGGGTTTATCTCCAGCTCCTTTAACGCGACGACCTCTTCCATTATCTGCGAGACCATCAGGATGATCTCGGCTACGGCCTCGATGTCCTTGAAGGTCTCCCCCCTGTATCCGGTAAGGAGCGCAAAGCCCTTCACCTCGGTCATCATGCCTATCGCCTCTTTTTTTGAGAGCGGCCCGAGCCTGAACGAGACGTCCTTCATAAGCTCAACGGCCACTCCGCCCGTACCGAACATGATGAGCGGGCCGAACTGCTCGTCCCTGACCGCGCCGATTATCACCTCAGCGCCCTTGGGCGCCATCTCCTCGACGAGGAAACCCTCTATCATCGAGGTCGCGGACTCGTCCGCCACGGTCAGGACCATCTCGGCCCACTTCTCCTCGAGCTCTTTCGCGTTCCTTATGCCGAGAGCCACGCCGCCGACGTCGCTCTTGTGCAGGATATCCGGAGAGACGACCTTCAATACCAGCGGGTAGCCGATCTTCGCGGCGATTTCCACCGCGCCGCTCAAATCCTTGGCCACGTGCGACCTCGGCACCGGGACGCCGGAGAGCCTCAATATCTCCTTCGCGTCCGGCTCGGGCAGGGTCTTCCTCCCTAGGCTCTGTGCCTCGATGACGAGCCTGTCTATCGCCTGAGCGTCCATAGCTAACCTTTGCGCCGCGGAGCGCGCCTTGCGAGTATAGAGGCCGCCTTCACGGCCGCCTCCGGGGTCTGGAATACCGGGAAGCCGCATTTCATGAAGAGCTCTGCCTTTGACCTCGTGAACGCGCCCCCCGGCGAACAGACGAGGACAGGTTTTTTTATGCCTTGCGCCCTCTCTGAAAGGAGCGCGGGCAATTCGTCCGTAAGCCCGGGAGGGCCCCAGAGCGCGGCGACGATAGCGATATCGAAGGAGTCGTCGGAGAGGGTCTTATCCAATGCGTCGGCATACGTCTCGTCCGTCACGCTCCCGGTCAGGTCTATGGGGTTATTGATGGAAAAGTAAGAGGGCAGGCCTTCGCGCACCCTCTCTTTCAGGTCTTCCGAAAGGGGCGGCACCTCGAGCCCGGCCTCGGCGCAGGCGTCGGCGATACTCACGCCCATGCCCCCGCCGTCCGTTATGATAACGACGCGAGGGCCTTTTGCCTCGGAGCCGGAGCCTAACGCCTTGCACGCGGCGATGAACTCCTCGTACCCGTCGAGCTCCATGACGCCGGACTTTCTGAAGGCCGCGCGATAGGCCTCGTAGTTGCCTGCTATCGCGCCGGTGTGCGAAAGCGCGGCCGCGGAGCCCGCGCCGCGCCTCCCGACCTTTATCGCGAAGACGGGTTTTTTGGACGCGCAGGTTGCGGCCGCCTCGACAAAGGACCGGCCGTCCTCTATCGCCTCGATGTAGACCGCGACGGCCTTCGTGTGTTTGTCTTCGGAGAGAAAACGGAGGCAGTCCGCCTCGCTCACGTCCGTCTTGTTGCCGTAGCTGACGACGCGGGCCACCCCGACGCCGGCGGAAGCGAGCTCGTCCATCGCCGTTATGGCGAACGACCCGCTCTGGGATATGATGGAAAGAGAGCCTCTCTGCGGCCTCGCTATCCGGGTCCGTGGTATGAAGAACGTATCGAGCCCTGAGACGGCGTCGAATATGCCCATGCAGTTCGGGCCTATCACCCGGATGCCGGTCTCTTTCACAATGTCTTTTATCCCGCGCTCCAGGGCCTTGCCTTCGTCGCCCGCCTCGCCGAAGCCGCCGCTTACGATTATCGCGCCTTTGACCTTGTTCTCAGCGTCCCTCAACGCCCGTAGCGTAAGCGAAGCCGGGAGCGCGTAGACGGCGATATCGACGCCGTTCTCTATTTCAGAGACCGAGGGGAAACACTTAAGCCCCTTAACGGACGAATACTTCGGGTTTACCGGGATTACCTTGCCTTCGAATCCGGACGAAAGGAGGCTCTCCATTATCACGGCAGAGAGCTTACCCGGCGCCTCAGAGGCCCCGACTACGGCGACGCTTCCGGGTTCGAAAAAAAATTCTATGTTCTTTTTTGACATTAACGGATTACCGGACCCCGGGGATTCAATCTACCTTGAAGGCCACCTTGACGACCGCCTGAAACTCGGTTACCTTGCCGTCCATAATCTTGCCGTGCTGTTCGGTCACCTCGAACCAGGCAAGGCCGTGCACGGTCTTCGTAGCCTTCTCTATCGCGTTCCTTATCGCGTCCTCAAAACTTTTATCGGATACCCCGACAAGCTCCAGTTTCTTGTATACCCTGTCCATCTTCCCCTCCTTTAAAAACTCTAAGGTTGTCCAGGCCTCAAATAAGCTCCGTACGCGAGGCCAGGATGAGACGGAAAAACGAGGAGTCAAGGGGCGAGGCGCACTTTGTCCGTACGCCGCAACCCCGTTTTAAGCTCGGAAGCGGATGGATTTTTTCAGCGGCCCGTTAGAGCCTGAGGTTTCTGGAGATGAAGAAAATGACGGTTACGCCGCCTGCCATGACAGCCAGGTTTATGGCCGCGCTCTCGGCGTGTATCTTCTTGAAACTCGCCCTCATCTCCTCTTTTTTCACCGGGTCCTGCATGGACCTCATCTCCGCCGACATCGTCATCGCCTTCGCGCCGACGACGAGGCCGGAGTAGAAGGTAAGGGCCGTCATGAGCGCGACGAGCGACAAGACCGCCGTCGGGAAGGACTTTTCAATGAGCGAGATGACTATGATGGATAGGAGCGAAAGGACGCCGGCCGCATAGCCTATCATCCAATACTTGGGGAAGAGCGCTCCGACGAGTTCTCCTGCGAGCTCCCTCGGGAGCACCTTGAATATACTTGGCGTAACGAAAAAAGTAAAGAATATAAGCATGCCGACCCATACCGCCATGCTTATGAGGAGCAGGAACCTGAAAGTGTTCAACATAGGCCGCCTTGTAATGAATTTGGATTCAGAAGATTATCATCGTTGCCCTTGAGGCGAACGCGAGCGTCGCCATAATAAGAGCGCTCGCCTCCATCAACCTTATGGCGCTGAGTACCGCGGACTCATCCGGCGCGCCCAAAGCGTCCCCTATCGTCGGCTTGGGAATGAAGACCCCTCCGTAATAAGACCCGCCGCCGAGCCTTAAGCCCAAGGCCCCGGCTACCGCGGCCTCGGGCCTCCCGGAGTTCGGGGACGGATGATTTCCGCCGTCCCGGAGGAATATCCTGAGGGAGCCTCTCCAATTATACCCTAAAATGAAGGAGGCCGAGACGACGAGGAGTCCGGTAAGCCTCGCCGGGATGTAATTCGCGACGTCGTCGAGCCTCGCGCCGAAGATCCCGAGGTCTCTGTATCTCTCGTTTTTGTACCCTATCATCGAGTCCGCCGTGTTCACGGCCTTGTACGCGAGCATTAGCGCGGGGCCGCCTATGGCGAGGTAAAAAAGCGGCGCGACTACGCCGTCGGAGGTGTTCTCGGCGACCGTCTCTATCGTCGAGCGCATGACCCCGTCCTTTGAAAGCCCTGCCGTGTCTCTGCCGACTATCCGCGAGAGCGACGCGCGCGCGCCTTCGACGCCGCTTGCATTGAAGGCGTTGACGACTTTGCGCGCCTCTGTCTTCAGGGATTTTATAGACAAACACCACCATACGATTGCAAGCGATGCGATATGAGAAAGCACGGGCGAGACAGAGTACGAGGCGTGCAGAACTCCAAGCGCAATGGCGTATGCGAGGCCGACGACGATGATAACGAGCGCGCCCCCGCCAAGCCTTAACGCGCGAGGGGTGCGGGCGAGCCGCCTTACCACGCCTTCGAGCGCGGTTATCGCCGCGCCTATCCACCTGACCGGGTGGGGGAACCTTTCCGGGTCGCCTATACTGATGTCGAGGAGGTACGCAAGGATGAGGACGAAAGGCGAAAATGGCGGCGAAAGAAGGCTTATGTCAGGCATTCAGACCAAGACCCATTATCTTCATTATAGCTTCGATATCGACGCTTGCGTCCACGAGCGCGGCCCACTTGGCAACGGCATCTTCCCTCTTTGCCGCGAACGAGGTCTCGGCCCCCGCTGAAAGCCCCTTCTTACCATGAAGCATATCGAGGAACGAGTGCCTGAAGGCGTCGTTGTCGAATATGCCGTGTATGTATGTGCCGTAGACCGTGCCCTCGGCGCCGCCGTCAAGGACCTCCACGCCCTCTCCGTTCCGTTCGCTTATCCGGGAGAATGGCGCGAGCCTCCCTTTTGTTTCGCCCATGTGTATCTCGTAACCCGAGGCATCAAATCTTTTCCCGTCAAAGTCAAGCGACGCCCGCACATTGAATGTCTTTTTGTCTTCGAGTATCGTCGTCGCGCAGTCGAGAAAAGCGAGCCCGGCCTCGGACGCCTTTGAGGACTCGACGCCGAACGGGTCCCTGACCTCTCTGCCGAGCATCTGGAAGCCGCCGCATACGCCGAATATCACGCCGCCCCTTTCCCTGAAGGAGCGGAGCGCCTCCTCGAAGCCCCTGTCCTTCAGCCACTTCAGATCAGAGATAGTATTTTTTGTGCCGGGTATGATGACCGCGTCCGCGCCTTCGATATTTTCGGGGGATTCGACATATTTCAGATTAACACCCTCGGCCCTGAAGGGGTCGAAGTCCGTGAAGTTCGATATCCTCGGCAACCTTATAACCGCTATCGTCACGGCGGATGCGCCAGCCGGTTCATTTGAATCGAGCGCGACCCCGTCCTCGTCCGGGAGGAGCATCTCCTTGAAATACGGGACTACGCCGAGGACCGGCTTTTCAGTCCTCGCCTCCAGGAACTTAAGCCCCGGCCTGAGCAGTCCGATGTCCCCCCTGAACTTGTTTATGATGAAGCCCTTTACGCGCCCCCTTTCCTCCTGGGACAATAGTTCGAGCGTGCCGACGATGTGGGCGAAGACGCCGCCCCTGTCGATGTCGCCGGCGAGGATGACGGGGGCGTCAAACATCTCGGCGACCCCCATGTTGGCGATGTCGTTCTCCCGAAGATTCACCTCTGCCGGGCTACCCGCGCCCTCGATGACGACGGCCTCGTACTCGGCGGACAACCGCTCGAAGCTCTCGACGACGAACCTCTTAGCCTCTTTTTTAAAGGAGTGGTACTCCCTCGCCGACATCGAGGCAAAGACCCTGCCGTGGATGATGACCTGCGCGACTGAATCCCCCGTGGGCTTTAAGAGTATGGGGTTCATGTCAGAGGTGGCCTCGATCCCCGCCGCCTCTGCCTGAAAGGCCTGTGCCCTGCCTATCTCGTGGCCGGCGCGCGTGACGGCCGAATTAAGCGCCATGTTCTGGGCCTTGAAGGGCGCGGCGCGAAAACCCCTGTCCCTTAATATCCTCAAGAGCGCGGCCGTGAGCACGGATTTGCCCGCGTGCGAGCACGTCGATTGAATCATTATGGAACGGCATTTTTTCATTGATTATCGGGCCCTGAAAACATAAAATCCGCGTGGACGGCGATCATTCTTCCCGGCCCCTCCGAAGCGCGCCTCTGACAACGGGACGGCGTCAATTATAGCCCATGCGGCCTCCCGTGTCATTTCAAAATATTACAGGGAGGGCGGCGCGGAGTTAAGTCAAAAAACATGCCTCCCCTCCCCAAGTCCAATGATGGGAGGGGATTAAGGGGTGAGAGTCCCATGTCCTTTGGCAGGATCATATTGAGCGGGGCCACAATAGGAGGCGAGTTCGACATTCAGAACGACGCCTTCGTAGCCCTCATGCGCTGGAGGCCGCGCATCAAGGAGGCAATGACCGTCGTTTCCGGCGGCTCGCTTTTCCGAGCGCGCATCGAGCACCTCGGCGATAAAGGCGCGCGCATCAAGGTCTTCGAGGAGATGGGGCCAATCGGAAGCGAAATTGAAATAACGCTCCTCCAGGCACTTCCTGAAAAAGAGCGGATGGAGCTCATCATACAAAAGACGACCGAGCTCGGCGTCGCCTCCATCATCCCCTTTAAATCCGAAAAATCGATTTCGATAGACGAGAGGGACTCGGCCCAGAAGAAGTCCCACAGATGGCAGGAGGCGGCGCTAAAGGCCGCGAAGCAGTCACGGAGGCCAGATATCCCTTCAATAGAGCCGTTCTGCGCTTTTGAGGACGCGCTCCGGACGGAGGCCGGCCTTAAGATAATGCTATGGGAAAAGAGCGGACTGCCTTCCCTTAAGGGCGTGCTACGCGGCTACAACGGGCCCGGCCCCGTCGCGCTCCTCTCCGGCCCAGAGGGCGGGTTTACGGATGAGGAGGCAGAGACTGCCAAAGGCGCGGGGTTCGTACCGGTATCGTTGGGGAACAGGATTTTGAGGGCAGAGACTTCTGCGATTGCGGCAACGGGGATAATAGCGTATGAGGTGATGTTGTAGCCTTTTGAAAATGTCGAGTTACGCTCCGCTAACCCAATCTACCCCGCTGAAGATTTGATTTACCCCAAAGGCTCCGTTCGAGTTTGGCCCTGCGCCGAGCAGTCAGGAAAAAGAATAATTTTTAGTTAGATCATCATCTCCGGCTCCAGGTCCCCCGTAAGCTGGCTCTCGATGAAGGTCTTAAGACCCATGCGGACATCCGGCGGCAGGTTCACGAACCTTATCCCCATCCCCGGCTCCGAGAACCTTTCCCTGTTGAGGCTTACCTGATATATGACCTCGCCGTCGAGGACGAGCGGCTTCGCGCTCGGCAGATCGAGCGAGAGAGTGACGCGCGTCCCGGATTCAAACGGGTTCATGGTCCGTATGAAGATGCCGCGCTCGGATATCATCGTCGCGTACGCCGTCCGGGCCGTGTGCCCAAAGGTGACGGTCGCCCTGAATATAACGCGGAGCCTCGGGGCCTCCCTCGGCTGTGTCTCGGTAAGGGCCTGGATCTTGCTATAGAGTCCGGTGGGGCCGAAGGGACGGACGAGAAAGTCGTTCGCGCCTTTCTTGAGGCTCTCTTTCAGGAGTAGTTCGTCAGCCGCGTCCGACGTCGTGATGACCTTTACCGGGTCGAGCCCGCGCTCGGAGCG
>JACREU010000103.1 GCA_016212705.1 Deltaproteobacteria bacterium | reverse complement strand
CTATCTTCCAGCGTCCCGCATCTTCTGCAGGTTCTGCCTGGCAACGGCGTTGTTTGGGTTCAAGGCGACGGCCTCGTTGAACGCTTCTTTCGCCTTATCCGTTGACCCGGCCCCGGCGTACGCCATGCCGAGCCAGTTGAAAAGGTCGTCGGATGCGCCTCTGGAAGAGGCGGATTCAAAACTCGCCGCCGCCTCCGCGAACATCCCCTTCTGATAATAGGCCTTCCCCATAGCGAAGAGCATATTGGCCCGGACCGACTCGTTCTTTGTGAGCCCGACCGCCTTCTGGAACATCGGCAGGGCCTTGTCGAACTCCCTTAGGTTGTAATAGACGACGCCGATGTTCATGTAAAGGCCGCCCGCGTCAGGCGCGAGAGCGAGCGACTGTTCATACTCCCTTATGGCCTCTCCGTAAAACCCGGCCTCCGCGTAGGCGACCCCGAGGCTCCCGTGGGCCGTCGCGCTCTTCGGGGCGTCCTCGACCGCCCTTTTCCAGTACGACAACTCGTCCTTCCAGGTCTTTATCGAAGCTACCGTATCCACCGAATAGAATACGAGGAGCGGCAGTATTATAACGACAGGGACGGCCTTCATGAGGCTCCCGGAAGGCCCCCTGGACGCCGTCCCCCGTGCGCCCAAAAACAACTTAAGGAGGAGCGTAACGAGTATCGCGAACCACGCGCTCGGCATATACAGGTACCTCGACGCGAAGACCCATTCCCCCTGTATGTACTTTATGAGCAGGATCGCCGGGGAGAGCGGGACGAGTATCCAGAAAACGCATAATACGATACCCCTGTCGCGGGTCCTGTGGAGACAGTAAAGGACGAGCGCGGCAAGGATGAGCGCGAGGATGACCTCGTGGTTCAATAGCCCAGTTATCGCATCCGTCGGCCTGAACGCGTAGTAGAGCTTCAGGTCGAACGGGAAGACGAGCTTTCCGATATATTTGCCTGCTATCGCGGCGACGGACAGGACGTACTGTAAAGGCGTCATGGCGTGCTCGACGTTCAGCGGGCCTCCGATCCATGACCGCGCGATAAGGAACGCGCCCGTGGCCGTCGCATATGGCATATAGCGCGCGACGGACTTAAGCGAGAGCCTCGAGGCTGAATAATCGTAAACGATAATGAGGAGCGGGAGGAAGATCGCCGTCTCCTTTGAGATGAGGGCGACGGCGTAGAAGAAGACCGAGAGGGCGTAGAGGGAGATCGCGCCGGAGCGCGAGCTTAGGGACCTCGCGTAGAGATAGAAGGACAGGAGGCAAAGGAGCGTGAAGAAGAGCTCCATTACGGCGGCGACCCACGTGACCGCCTCGACGTTGACCGGGTTAAGCGCGAACATGAGGGACGCGGCGAGCGGCAACGCGCCTGAAGCGCCGCCTCCCTGCCCCTGGTCGGCAAGCACTGGGCGGGCTTCCCTATCGGAGGAGAGGACGACCGACGCCGCCAGATAGACCATGACCGCGTTCAGGATATGCAGGACGACATTTACGAGGTGATAACCGAACGGCTCCTTTTCAGCGAAGGCGTATATGGCCATGTTGACGATGTGGAGCATCGGCCTGTAATAATTGGACGCCCCCTGGACAAAATCGCCCTCGTAATACCCCCACGGCGGAGATGTGAATATGACGGGTATGTAGCGGGCGCTCGTCAGCCACTTGTTCTCGGTTATCTGGGGAAAGTCGTCGCGGAAAAAGCCCGACGAGAGGGCTCCGAAGTAGACCCCGAAGGTGACGGCTATTATGACGAGGATCGGCAGATACTTTTTCATGAGACAGGTACCGCTCATTTTGTCCGGGGATGAAATACGCTCAGGTTGCGAGGCACGGAGAAACGATTATACCAAAACCGCGTCAGGGAAGGAATATCATTGTGGAGAGGCCCGGCGCGAAGAGGCGCGGGATGAGGTGACATAGGAGGGACCTTTATCCCCGTAAAATACCAGGGCAACCAAGGCAAAAAAAAGGAGGCCGGTGTTAGCCGGCCTCCTTGTCGATTCGTTGCGGCGCGTTTATTGACAAAAATCCAGTCACAGGGTCAGTGACAGCAACCCTGGTGCGTTAGCTCCCTTAAGGCGATGATTTCGTCGTCGAACGCCCCCCTCTCCTCATTAACACGCCTCTGCATAACGGTTATCGGGGTGGGCTTGAACTCCGCCTCTATCTTCTTCATCCCGTCGGCTATCTCCATCCTCATGTTCCTGTCGAGGCACTTGTCGACCATCTCGAAGAACTCCTGGTTCTCCTTCCTTATGTGCCCCTTAAGCGAAACGATCATGGAGGTTATGATGCTGTCAAGAATGGTTTCCTCCTCGAGGGCCGAGCGGAAGTTCGAAAGGAGCGACATAATTTCCCTGTGCTCCTCTTTTATGATGGCGGTAAGGGACTCCCCGAAGGCAAGGACGTCGCGCATCGCCGGGAAGAGGACCTCCTCCTCCTTGAGTCCCGAGTGGAGGTGTATGGCGTTGGCGAGCTCGTAGGTCGAGACCCAGAGGGCCTTGATGTCGCGCCTCTTTATCTGAGCCTCTATCTCGTCGAATATCTTCAATATCTGCTTGTGTTCGAGGATGAGGGTGCCGATCGGGTCGTTTTCGTCCAGCCACTGCTCCTCTGCCTCCGCGCCATCGGGCGCGAGCCGGACTATCTCCCTCACCTTGAAGGGCCTGGAGAACCCGAGCTTGCAGTAGCCCTTCGGGCTCCTGAAAAGCTCCGGGTCGTCATAAGCGGCCTTGAGCTCATCGTACACGGCCTCGTCAAAGGCTAAGACACCCTCGCGGCAGTTGGCGCAGCATGTCCCCTGCGTGCAACGGTATTTTATTTCCAGCTTGTGCTTTGACATTGATTTGACCTCCCCGGCGCGCCCGGCCTTATCAGGCGTGGCCTACGGTCTCGCCCTTGTTGGCGGAAGGCATGACCGGCATGCCGAACTCGTCGTTGAACTTCGTTATTATGTAAAGGAGCGTCCTGTGGTTCAGGAGGAGCCCCTCGTAGAGCTTGGTCTTTGTGAGGCTGTCGACGTAGAACTCATATGAGAACTGGACCTGCTTGGCCACGCCATGATCGTCCAGGTTCATATCGTAGGAGTTCTGCAGGAAGATGAGGTCCTTCCTTATCTCGCCGTAGAACGCGTCGCGGTCGTTCTCGTTCATCTTCTTAATCTTCTCCATATGCTCGTTCGCGATGGCGACACCGTTAAGGAGCACGATAAGCCCGGGGTAGTCCTTGGGCTGGATGACCCTCTGCCTCTTCATCGAACCGAGGGGATAATCGACCTCAAGGTGGAAATTAACGTTGTCGTCCTTGATGTCGGTCACCTGGTGGTGGTTCTCCTCAAGCCACTTCTTTATGATTTCCTTCGCCTGCTCCGTGGTAGTATTCTCCATTTAAGCCTCTCCTGAATATGATTTATCCCTGTATTTGGGTGTATTTCATCTTACTACAATGCGAGGGCTGTTGTCCAGTCCAAAGAGCCGTTTTCACACATTTTGGCCCAAAAAACGAACAGGGCCGCCCCCTTGGGGCCGGCCCTGTTTTATCGAATAATACGGTCCTCTGCCTGTCTTAGGGCAATACGTGTTTAGCCGCCCCCGCCCTGGTCGGATATGCCCTCGACTTTCAGGGCCTGGCAGACCTGGGAACATCTCGTGCAATAGAATGTGTGGGTGAGCTCGTATTCCTTATAGATCGCGCATGTCTGGCAAACGCAGTCCTTTTCCCACTGTATCTTCTTTGAGGTGCCTATGAGCGGATAACAGTACCCCGTGGGGGAGTCGCCCGCCACATATGTCGGGCAAGCCGGGCACTTGCACTTTTTAAGGACATAATCCTGACGCTTCTGGTACTCCGCCTTCTCCATCTTCTCGATGCCGAACTTATCGATCCTGTCGTACTTGCCCATTTGTACCTCCTTCATGGTTTACGCCGCCTTGGCGGCAAAAGTCTCAAAGATAGGCAACTCAAATCAAGGCCTCTGTATGCATGGAATATATCGGGGTTAATGGAAATCGTCAAGTGAGACAGGCGCATATTTTTGGATAAGTTTGAAAGGGACGCATTGCATGTTGGATGACAGGCCTATTAGAGCAAAAAAAAAGGGTGGGCGCTTCGCGCCCACCCTTTTTGAATTACAGCTTTTCTAAAACCCTGGATTACAGCCCGGGACTACTGGCCCTGCCAGCTCCCCTTTGCCTTGTCCCACCAGGTGCCGCCGGAGTTGCCGTAGTCATATCTCTCAGCGCCCTTACGGGTGTAGTACCACCAGTTGAGGAAGTTGGCATACGCGTAGAAGACCGCGGCGCCGATGAAGAACGGGACGGCACTGCCGTACTTGGTAATGGAAGCGCCGATGAGGCTGGTGAAGATGAACGGGCCGAATGCCGCCCACGCGCCTGTCCACCCGAGCATCTGCGCGCCCTTTGCGGGCGAATACGCGAAGACTATCGGGTACTGGCGGAAGGTCGCGGCGTTGGCTATGCCGGTCATGAGGAATATCCAGAGCATTATAAGGACAAACCCCTGGAACGACTCAAGCCCTGTCGGCGTCAGGAACCCGCCGAATACAAGGGCCAGACATCCGATGATCTGCCCTATGAAGCACCATAACATGCCCTTGGACCCGCCCCACTTGTCGAATATAGGGCCGGTTAAAGCGCGGGATAAACCGCCGATTAGCGGGCCGAGATAGGCGTACTGCAGAGCGTCAGGCGCTCCGTCAAAACCGCCGTAGATGGTCTTGATCATTATCGGGAACGCCGCCGCATAGCCGGAGAACGAACCGAATGATGCGATATAGGTTATCGTGCAGTTCCAGGTATGCGTCAGCGCCCTGTCCTTGGTGCTCAAGATCTCAAACTGTTTCTTGAAGCCACCGCTCTTGACACCGAGCGCGGCCGGGTCGATGCTTCTCAGCAATAACACGCAGAGGATGCAGGCCACGATAAGGAAAGGTACGTACCAGAACGCGGCGTTCTGTACCCACATGCCCTTCTTTATCACATTCTTGACCGTTACATCCGTAATGGCGCCGGCGGCATCTCTCTTGACCTCTACCTTTACGCCCTGTGTCTTCCTTACTTCCGTAAGGGTGCCCTTTTCATTTCTCGTGACGTCTTCTTTTATGGCCTTGATTGTATCGGTCTCCTGAAGGACCACGTCCTTCAGGACGCCGCCTTCTTTTACGACCATTACAGCGGGGATCCACTCGGGCTTGTTGATCACGACGTCCGTGACAATGCCGTTGGCCTTGGTAACCGTTATCGCGCCCTTGACCGCGTCGCCCTTCGTGAATATCTGCGGCCCGCCGGCTATCGCGCCGAGGACGGCTCCGCCGATGATGACGGGGGTTACGAACTGGACTACGCTAACGCCGAAGTTGCCTATGCCGGCCTGGAGGCCCATGGCAAGGCCCTGGAGCCTCTTCGGGAAAAAGATGGAGGTGGAAGGCATGTATGAAGAAAAGTCGCCGCCGCCCATGCCGGTAAGGAACCCGATTATCATGAACGTGCCCCAGGTCGTGTTAATATCCTGCACCGCGTAGCCGAGCCAGACCATCGGTATGAGCTTGATGATCGTCGCTATGCTTACGACCGGCCTTGTCCCGAGTATCGGGATGAAGAATGAGTGGATGAGCCTCAATATGCCGGAGGCGAACCCGGGTATCGCCGCGAGCCAGAAGAGCTCCATGGTCGTAAACTTGAAGCCTATGGCGGGAAGCCTCACGACCACGGCGCTCATGACGAACCACGTGGCGAATGAGAATATCAGCGAGAACGTGGTTACGCCGCATGTGCGCCACGCTATCCCGCTGGCGGCTGTGCGCCAGAACTGTTCATTCTCCGGCTCCCATTTTGTAAGTTTTGCCATTTTCTGATTACTCCTTTCACACTTATTGAAGTACGGGAAAGTACAGGGTGTAGCTCAGCGTCTGATGGAAGGGCCGGATGAGCCCCTCTGTCTTATATCGATCAAGTTTTTTAGTAGGTAGGTATTTGTGCTTAAACAGGGTGGTGCGCTACTGCGAAAGGCGTAAACCGGCGAAACTCAAAGAGGGTGGGCCCAAAGGCCCACCCTCCCGTGATTACTTGTACTGTACGACATTCTCGGTCTGCGGTGTCCTCTTGTACCACCTGACGACCTGGTAAGGCCTTACGAGGTACTTGTAAGGGTTCAATACCACGAAGTGGGCGAGCCTTGAGAACGGGATGAAGCCGATGAATATCAAAGCGTTGAAGATGTGGACCTTGGTTATGAGGGGAAGCGAGGCCACATAATCGACGTTCGGGTTGAGCTTAAGGATCGACCAGATCCACGGTACAGCCGCTCCGGCGTACCAGTTGGAGCCCCACCTGTACATGGTGGCGTTGAGGACGCCCGTCACAACCTGTATGAGGAGGACGATGAGTATGAGCACGTCCCAGGAGCTGGTAAGGGCCTTGACCCTGGAGTTCGTGAGCCTCCTGTAGATGAGGGCGAGGAGGCCGAAGAGCGCCAGGAACCCGCACGAGAGCGCGGTGAGCTCAAGTATGTAGAGCCTTACCGGAGCTCCGTTCCACGCAAGGATCGCGCTCGGGAAGAATATCCCGAATATGTGTCCGAGAAGGATCGTTATGATCCCGTAGTGCCAGGGGAACGACCCGAAGAACAGGGTCTTGTTCTCCAGGAACTGCGAGGACTGCGACGACCATGTGTATGCGTTGCTTTTGAATCTCCATATCGCGCCGACTATTGCTGTAAAGATCAGCACGTACGGCATTGCGCCGAACAGGACCTTATCCATTATTTAGCCTCCTTAACATCCTTTTCTATGACTCTGTAGATGGCACTTATCACGTGGAAATATATGCTCTTTTTGTTCCTCTCGAAGTTCTTGTAGAGCTTCTCCATCCCCATGATCACGAACGATTCCCTGAAGTCCTTCTTAAGGGCCTCATCCTTGATTAAACCCAGGAAATGGAGCATGACAGGCAGATGGTCCGGGAGCTCGCCCTTGGCAAACGCGTCGAAAGGGAAACCGTTCTCATTGTACATCGACTTTATCGCGGAGAGCTTGCTCGCCCTCTTGAAGCCGTCGTAGATATGGTATCCCATGTCGAGCGTGAAGTCCGAGGTAAGCTCGAAGGTGTAGGAGTATACCCCTTGAAGATCATCAAGGGGTATCTCCTCCAAATCCTTCTGGAATTTCTTGAGCTCTTCCACAGACTCTGCCGGGTGGCCAGGCAGGGAGGCGAGCGTCTTTACGCACTCCTCGGCCTTAAGCTTTATATCCTCTTTCGGATATTCAAGCAACCCCGCAAGCTGTGTATATAAGCTCTTTTCCATGACCATCGCCTACCAGGTCCTCCCAAGGAACTCCTTCTTCTTAGGACCGAAGCCTACGGAGCCCCTCTTCTCGTACATGTTCCTCGGGTCCACCGTCGTCATGTGCTCG
>JACREU010000101.1 GCA_016212705.1 Deltaproteobacteria bacterium | reverse complement strand
GTAGCTCGGTATTATGAAGTCCTTGTATATGGCGCCGTCTATGCGGACGCCGATGCCTCCGGGGGAGTAGTACGCCGTTACGCGCCCGAAGGACGGGAAGAAGTTGTTCTTCGGGTCCTCGGCGCATATCCTGCACTCCATCGCGAAGCCGGTTATGCGCACGTCCTCCTGAGTGAACCCGAGGGGTTTGCCCGCGGCTACCTCTATCTGCTTCTTTACGAGGTCTATGCCGGTGACCTCCTCGGTTATCGGGTGCTCGACCTGTATCCTCGTGTTCATCTCGAGGAAGTAAAAGTCCCTTTTGCTGTCCACGAGGAACTCTACCGTCCCGGCGTTGGTGTAGTCCGCGGCCTTCGCGGCCTTTATCGCCGCTTCCCCCATCCGTTTTCTCAAGCCCTCGTCGAGTATGAGCGAAGGCGTAATCTCAATGAGTTTCTGGTGCCGCCTCTGTATGGAGCAGTCCCTCTCGCCGAGGTGGACGATGTTTCCGTGCTTGTCGGCGAGTATCTGGAATTCTATGTGGTGCGGCTTTTCGAGATATTTTTCGAGAAAGACCTCGGAGACGCCGAAGGCCGCGGCGGATTCTTTTTTCGCGGTCGATATCTGGCTTACGAGCTCTTCCTTGTTGCGCGCGACGCGCAGGCCCCTGCCGCCGCCGCCCCCGGAGGCCTTTATCATTACGGGATAGCCGATCTCGTCGGCGAACTTGACAGCCTCGTCCGCGTCCTTTATCGAGCCCTCTGTCCCGGGGAGTATCGGCACCCCGGCCTTTTTCATCATCTTGCGGGCCATGACCTTGTCGCCCATCTCGGCGATGGTCTTGGAAGTGGGGCCTATGAAGGTAATCCCTTTCTTTTCGCAGAGCTGTGGGAAGCGGGGGTTTTCGGATAGGAACCCGTAGCCGGGGTGTATAGCGTCGACGCCGACCTTTGTGGCGAGGTCGACGAGCCTGTGGATGTTCAGGTACCCCTGTATCGGGCCAGGGCCTACCATGTAGGACTCGTCCGCCTTTTTCACATAGAGGGATGTGGCGTCCTCCTCCGAGTAGATGGCGACGGTCGGGATGTCGAGTTCCTTGCAGGCCCTGATGACGCGGGTAGCGATCTCGCCCCTGTTGGCTATCAGTACCTTTTTAAAGAGCCCCATGCGAAAACCTCTTGTGATAATCTGCGTTGTCCCGACGCCATGTTATTCGTACTTACGGTGTATGTCCCAAAGACAAAATTCCGTCAGGGGACTGGACGCGAGCAAACAGCTATTTAGACAGTTTTGCCAATAAAAGTCAAGGGAATTACGGGTCCCCGGCTACTTTGCGGCAAGGCTTTTCATGTGGGAGCGCGCGCCGTTAAGGCGCGCCAAGACCGTCTCTTTTCCCATCGCCTCCATCATCTCGAATATGCCGGGGCTGACGGTCCCGCCGGTGAGCGCGACCCTTACAGGTTGCGCGACCTTCCCGAGCTTCAGGTCCTTCTCGGCAAGTATCGCGTTGAACGCCTCTTCGAGAGACTTATGATTAAAGGCGTTGATAGGCTCAATACGCTCTATGATAAGCGCGAAGAGGCTGTCGTTATCAGGAGAGAGGAACTTCTCAGCCGCCTTGGGGTCGTACTCGATCTTGTCCTTGAAGTAGAACGCGCCGGACTCCGCCATCTCCTTCAAGGTTTTGGACCTCTCCTTGAGCGTCCCGGCTATCTTCGCCATCCTTGCGTCCCCCGACACCTTAAGGCCCAGGGACTCGAAAAACGGCGCGACGAGCCCCGCGAGCTCGTCATCCGGCGTCGCCTTTATATAGTGCTGGTTCAGCCACAGGAGCTTTTCCGGGTTGAATACGCCTGAGGACGCGCCGACGCTCTCCAAAGTGAACTTCTCTATCAAGTCGTTCATGGAGAATATCTCCTCGTCCCCGTGCGACCAGCCGAGCCTCGCGAGGTAATTTATGAGCGCGTGCGGGAGATACCCCATCTCCTTGTACGCCATGACGGAGGTCGCGCCGTGGCGCTTGCTTAAACGGGTCTTGTCGGAGCCGAGTATCATCGGCAGGTGCGCGAATACCGGGAGCTCGTGTCCGAGCGCCTTGTAAAGAAGTATCTGCTTAGGCGTGTTGTTCAGGTGGTCGTCGCCGCGGATCACATGCGTTATGTCCATCGTAGCGTCGTCGACTACGACGCAGAAGTTGTACGTAGGCGTTGCGTCGCTACGCAATATCACGAGGTCCTCTATCGTCGAGTTGTCGAAGGAGATAGCCCCCTTTACGACGTCCCTTACCACCGTCGTCCCCGGAGGCACCTTGAACCGCAGGGCAAAGGGCTTGTCCTGCTTCTCATGTATGTCCCTGCACCTGCCGTCGTACTTGGGAGGGCGGCCTTCCTTCATGGCCGCCTCCCTCCTCGCCTCGAGTTCCTCGGGCGCGCAGTAACAGCGGTAGGCCTCGCCCGACTCAAGCAGTTTGTAGGCGTGCTCCCTGTAAAGGTCGAAACGCCTGCTTTGAAAGAACGGGCCCTCGTCCCAGTGGAGCCCGAGCCACTCCATGCCGTCGAGTATGGCTTTTATCGACTCTTCAGTCGAACGCGCGACGTCGGTGTCTTCGATCCTGAGAACGAATTTGCCCTTGTTGTGCCTCGCGAAGAGGAGGTTGAAGAGCGCGGTCCTTGCGCCCCCTATGTGGAGATAGCCTGTGGGGCTCGGCGCGAAGCGTGTGCGGACTGTCAAGTTTGTAGCCTCCTTTAACAGGCTGCTGAAAAAGTCCATCTGCTTTGTTGGCCTCAAAGCTCGGAACTGCGGCGTACATAATAAAGTACGCCTCATTACTCGCTTCTCGTCGCCTCGCACCTGGAGCTTTTTGAGCAACCTGAACAAATTGTAGTTCTTAGAACCTGCTATTTTATAATCACCCCGGCGTATCCGACGACCTGATGGAGGTCGCCGCTCGTTTCGCCGGAGGTGGCGTACTTTACGAGCAGGGCCTCTTTCGCGCCCAGGCGCCGGGAGGCGTTTATGGCAATCGCGGCCGGGACCACCCCGCACATGGTGATGTTTTTGCCCTTCGTTACCCGGAGGAGCCCGTCGGCGTCGAGTTGCAATACGCGATCGAGCGCGAGCCTGTCCTTTTCGCGCGTCCTGGCGTCCGGCTCGTAGTGGTTCATGTCCGAGCTTACGACGATGAGGACGGGCTTTCCGAACTTTTTTACGGCCCCGGCGAGCGCCTCTCCGAGCGCGGCGCATTCGGAGGCGTCCGCGTGCATGACCGTTATGGGGACGATAGCGGCCTTGTCGTTTAACGCCTTTATGAACGGGAGCTGTACTTCAAGCGAGTGCTCCATCAGGTGCGCGGATGCGTCCGACGTAAAGAGGCCGTTTTCAAGTATCAGGTCGGAGAGTTCCGCGTTTATTCCCAGCGTCCCCGTCGGTATCTCCCATGCGCCTTCAGGCATTATGGAGACCTGCTCGCCGAGGCCGGTGTGGTTAGGGCCTATTAGTACGACGGTATCCGGTATCTTTGCGGCTGAGTATACCGCGCCCGCGACGGCCCCGGAGTATATGTATCCGGCGTGGGGGGCGATTATTGAGACGGCCTCCTGCGCGTCGATCCCTTTTATGAGGAAAGAGTCGACGGCCTTTTTAAGGGAATCGGCCTCGCCGGGGTAGAACCTCCCGGCCACGCACGGCGGCCTTCTTGTCATCAGTATGCCTGATTTAAAGGTCCCGGAACAGGAACGCCCAAGGCGTCAGGCCTTGCACCACCTATCCCTTCGAATAGATTGAAATATTATCAAAAGGAAGGGGCTATGTAAAGGAGTGAAGGCGCGTCAAGGCAAAAAAAGGCCCCATTGGGCGCTCTTGACATGGCGGGTCAGACCCAGGCCTGTACAAATATGCTATACTTACGGGCCTTAATATCTTGAGGGGGTGGCAAGGTGATCTCAGGTAAAAAGGAGAGGCTTAAGGGCGACCTCGTCATATTCGACCTCGACGGCACGCTCATAGATTCGAGCAGGGACATCGCGTGGTCGGCGAACATGGTCCTTCATTCGATGGGATACGACAGGCTCGACATGGAGGTGATAAAGGAAGCGATCGGATGGGGCGTGAAAAACCTCCTTGAAAAACTCATGCCAGGCGAGACGCCGGAGGCGATAGAAAAGGCGCGCCTTAAGTTCCTCAAGTTCTACGGAGGGCACCTCGTCGTTCAGACGACCATATACCCCGGCGTCGTCGAAATATTGGAGTATCTGAGGTCCGGCGGCAGGAAGATGGCGGTCGTGACGAACAAGCCCCATGCGCTCTCGGTCGCCATACTCGAAGAGCTCAATATTGGCCCGTACTTCGGGGCAGTCCTCGGAGGAGACTCGGTAGCTAACAAGAAGCCGCACCCGGAGCCGGTGGAAAAGGTCCTCTCCATGCTCGGCGTTCCAGCGTCGGCGTCGCTCATCGTAGGCGACAGCCCCGTGGACTGCGAGGCGGGCAGAAGCGCCGGGGTCGGGACCGTCGGCGTCACCTACGGGTTCAGGGGGAGAAAGGAGCTCGAGGGCGCGGGATGCGACTTTATAATAGATTCGATTTTAGATCTCAAGGGGTGCGTGGAGTAGATGAATGACTCCTTTCAAAGAAAGGCAGGCCGGCGGGACGCGTCCTCCTTTGACAAACCATCCAACTCCGATATATTTAGTCAGAAATCTCAAGGAGGAGCCCTATGCAGTTAGTATTGTCGTTCGTATTCTATCTATTCGCAACAATCGCGCTCTCTTCGACCGCCTCTGCCACGGAGCCGCTCCCGTATCTGCCGCCGATACCCTCGGACAACACGATGAGCCCGGCCAAGATAGAGCTCGGGAAGATGCTCTTCTTCGACCCGAGGCTCTCTTCAAGCGAAGCGGTGAGCTGCGCCTCCTGCCACAACCCGTCTTTCGCGTTCACGGACAGGATACCGAGGGCATTGGGGCACAAACATCAGGTGGGGCCGAGGAACACGCCGACGGTTTTGAATTCCGCGTTCCTCAAGAACCAGTTCTGGGACGGCAGGGCAACGACCTTGGAGGATCAGGCGCTCGGCCCCATACAGGCGCCGGGCGAGATGAACGAGAAGCTTGAAAACGTCGTCGTGAAGCTAAAGTCCATACCGGCCTATGCAGAACTCTTCAAGGAGTCGTTCGGGGACAAGGACCCCGTGACCCCGGCGAACATAGCAAAGGCACTTGCCGCGTTCGAGAGGACGCTCACGACCCTGAACGCGCCGTTTGACAGGTATATTATGGGTGACGAGGAGGCGATAAGTCCGGGCGCAAGGCGCGGATGGGCCCTCTTCCAGAACAAGGGGTGCGTAGGCTGTCACTCGGGAGCTAATTTTTCCAACAGCGGGTTCTTCCGCATACAGGTGCCGGGTTCGACCGACCTCGGGAGGTTCGAGGTGACTAAAAAGGAGGAGGACAAGTACAAGTTCAGGGTCCAGTCCCTCCGTAACATCGCCCTTACCTACCCGTACTTCAATAACGGCTCTGTAAGGGAGCTTTCCCAGGCTGTCAGGATAATGGCCCGCGAGATGCTCAAGATCGAGCCGAAGGATGACGAGGTGAGAGATATTGTCGCGTTTCTGGAGTCGCTCTCAGGAGATATGCCGAAGTTTAACTACCCGGTCCTGCCTTAAATCGGGTGGTAAGGTATAAATCCGGGGCCCCCGTCGGGGGCCGCGTCTTTAAAGGCCTCATATCTACGGTTTTAAGCTACACGTGTGCCGCCTTCCTTTTCCTGACATGGTTAAGCAGTCCGCCTTCGAGTATGTAAGACCTCTCCCTCTGCGTGAGGGTGATGTTAAAGACGAGTCGTTTACCTCCGGCCTCTCCGTGCGCCTCGATCGAACCATCCTCTATAGCGCGCCGGAGTCCCTCGAAAGCAATGCGCTCGCCCTGTGATAGTTCATCGTAGTCCGACGGGTACTTGAAGGTGAGGGGGACTATCCCGTAGTTTATGAGGTTGGTTAAATGTATGCGGGCGAAGGATTTCGCTATCTTGACCCGTATCCCTAAAAACCTCGGGGCTATCGCCGCGTGTTCGCGGGATGACCCCTGGCCGTAGTTTTCTCCTCCGACGATCACGCCGCCTTTTGCTTCAACGCACCTCTTGTGGAAGTTCCTGTCCACTCGCTCGAAGAGGTGTTCGCTTATAAGGGGTATGTTCGATCTGAGCGGCAGGACCTCGTTTCCGGCCGGCATTATGGAGTCCGTCGAGATGTCGTCCCCGACCTTCAGGAGTATCTCCCCCTCGAACGACGCAGGGAGGGCGTCAAAGGCAGGGAAGGGCGCGATGTTCGGCCCCCGTATGACCTCCACCTTTTTTCTCTCTTCCGGGGGGAGCGGTTTTATTATTATGGAATCGTTCCGTATGTAGCGCCTCGGCTCGACTACCTTCGGGTACGGCCCGAGCCTCCTCGGGTCGGTAATTCTGCCGAATATCGCCGAAGCCACGGCCGTCTCCGGGGAGCTTAAATAGACGTGGTCGTCCTCTGTGCCGGACCTTCCGGGGAAGTTCCTCGGGAATGTGCGCACGGAGTTCGAGCCTGCCGAGGGGGCCTGCCCCATGCCTATGCACCCGAGGCATCCCGACTGGTGTATGCGCGCCCCCGCCTGGTTCAAGAGGAGCGTCGCCCCGGCCTTATCGAGGTTTATGAGGACCTCCCTGCTACCGGGGTTTATCTCGAAGGAGACGCCCGCTTTCGCGGTCCTGTCCTTTACGGCCCTGGCTACTATCATGAAGTCCCTGTACGAGGAGTTGACGGACGACCCTATTATGACCTGCGATATTGGGGTCCCCTCGACCTCGGATACCTTCTTTACATTGTCGGGCGACGACGGGCAGGCTATGAGCGGGACGAGTCGGGACAAGTCTATCTCGTCGGTCTCGTCGTACTCGGCGTCCGGCTCGGCCTCAAAGGGAGCCCAATCGCCAACTCTCCCGTGCCTCTCCAGAAAGTCCCTCGTCTGCTCGTCTGACGGGAATACCGTGGTCGTCGCGCCGAGCTCGGCCCCCATGTTGGCGATGGTCGCCCGGTCTGTCGTTGTAAGGTATTTAAGCCCCGGCCCCCAATACTCTACAATCCTGCCGAGCCCGCCCTTTACGGTGTGGCGCCGGAGCATCTCGAGTATCACGTCCTTTGCCGAAACCCATTTGCCGAGCCTGCCCTTGAGCTTTACCCCGAGCACCTTCGGGACCTTCAAATAGAACGGCTCCCCGGCCATTGCGAGCGCGACGTCGAGGCCGCCGACGCCGATGGCTATCATCCCGAGCGCGCCGGCGGTGCAGGTGTGGCTGTCGGAGCCGAGGAGCGTCTTTCCGGGACGCCCGAACCTCTCCATGTGCACCGGGTGTGAGATGCCGTTACCCGGAGGCGAGAAATAGACGCCGTACTTTTGCGCCGAGGTCATGAGAAATAAGTGGTCGTCGGCGTTCTTGAAGTCCGTCTGTAAGAGGTTATGGTCGACGTAGCTCGCGGAGAGCTCCGTCTTGACGCCCTCTATCCCGAGGTTCTCGAACTCGAGGTACGCAAGCGTACCCGTGGCGTCCTGGGTGAGCGTCTGGTCGATCCTTATGCCTATCTCGGCGCCCGGCTCCCATCGTCCCGAGACGATATGGTCTTCGATAATGATGCGGGAAAGCGGTCTTTTCATCTTGCCCTCCGGGCGTTTTATGTGGAGCGGATAGAGTATATCGTGTTTTGAGAGGCCCGGCCCGGACAGGCCCCCAACGGCGTCCATGACAACCTTTTGTTTTGGGTCTTAGGAAGCAAACAAGGTTATAAAGGGGTCTTGCGGAACATTTTTAACAGTTCCAAATATATGTTATCGCATCTGAGATTGAAACGAAACTCAGTTTCCTTCAGGTGCAG
>JACREU010000102.1 GCA_016212705.1 Deltaproteobacteria bacterium | reverse complement strand
TTTAACGGGCTCCACAAACATACTTTCTACCTGCACCTGAAGGAAACTGAGTTTCGTTTCAATCTCAGATGCGATAACATATATTTGGAACTGTTAAAAATGTTCCGCAAGACCCCTTGATAACCTTGTTTGCTTCCTAAGACCCTTAGAAAAGGGGGGAGAAAAAATCTCAATCTTGAAACCCAAAAGGCCCGGTTTTTGCCGGGCCTTTTGGGTTTTTAAACTCGGGAGGCCTTTACTTATCGAGTTTTTCCTTGAGGAGCTTGTTTATCACCTGGGGGTTCGCCTGTCCCTTTGTAGCCTTCATCGTCTCGCCGACAAAGAACCCGAAGAGCTGTACTCTCCCGGCCTTGTACCTCGCGAAGTTGTCCGGGTTCCCGGCGATGACATCGTCTATTATCCTTGAGAGCTCGTCCTCATTGGATATCTGCGCCATGCCCGTTGACTTCACTATCTCCTGCGGCGTCTTCCCTGTCTTGTACATCGCCTCGAAGACCTCTTTGGCCATCTTGCCGCTTATCTCGCCATTCTTTACCATTTCAACCAGCCCGGCGATGGAAGCGGGGGTGACGGCGCAGTCTTTCACATCCCGCGCGTCTTCCTTGAGAAGGCGTAGCAACTCGCCCATGACCCAGTTGGAGGAGACCTTCGGTTCATTTGTGACCTTTACGACCTCTTCATAGTAGTTGGCGAGGTCTTTGGATGCCGTGAGCACGCCCGCGTCGTAGGTCGGGATCCCATAGTCCTGTATGAAGCGGACCCTCTTCGCCTCGGGTAGCTCGGGGAGGGCCCTTCTCTGCCCTTCAATCAGGTCATCGCTTACAACAAGCGGCAGGAGGTCCGGGTCAGGGAAGTAGCGGTAGTCGTGCGCCTCTTCCTTCGACCTCATGGACGCCGTTATGCCCTTCGCTGAATCAAAGAGCCGGGTCTCCTGCAGGACCTTGCCGCCGGATTCGACTAAGTCAATCTGCCGCTCTATCTCGTACTCTATCGCCTCTTTCACGAACTTGAAGGAGTTCATGTTCTTAAGCTCCGCCTTTGTGCCGAGCTTCACGGCGCCGACGGGCCTGATGGAGACGTTTGCGTCGCAACGGAAGCTCCCCTCCTCCATGTTGCCGCTGCAAATTTCGAGGTAGACGACTATGTCGCGGAGCGATTTCAGATAGGCCTGCGCCTCGTCCGCCGAGCGCATGTCGGGCTCTGAGACTATCTCTATAAGAGGCACCCCGGCCCTGTTGAGGTCGACGAAGCTGTACCCGGCGTCCTCCGGCCCTTCGCCGTGGAGGAGCTTGCCGGCGTCCTCTTCCATGTGTATGCGGGTTATCCCTATCCTCTTGCCGCCGTTCGTGTCTATGTCGAGATAGCCGCGCTCGGCGAGCGGCTCGGTGTACTGGGATATCTGGTAGCCCTTGGGCAGGTCCGGGTAGAAGTAGTTCTTCCTCGCGAATACGCTCTTCGCGTTGACGCTGCAGTTGACCGCAAGGGCCATCTTTACCGCGAACTCGACCGATTTTCCGTTCAATACCGGGAGCACCCCGGGCAGGCCCAGACAGACCGGGCAGACCTGTGTGTTGGGACCGGAGCCGAACTTCGTCGAGCAGGCGCAGAAGAGCTTGGACTCGGTAAGGAGCTGGGCGTGGACCTCAAGACCTATGACGGTTTCGTATTTCATCCCTTGATAATCCTCGTTTGGATTTTTATAGCGCCGGGGCCTGCAAAGTACCGCCTGCCGCGCGCTCGTACGCGCGCGCGGCGCGGAGCACTGTCGTCTCGTCGAGGGGCTTCCCGAGTATCTGAAGGCCTATGGGGAGCATCCCCTTCGTGAACCCGCACGGAACGGAGACGCCGGGGATGCCCGCGAGGTTGCACGAAATAGTGAATATGTCGGAAAGGTACATGGTGAGAGGGTCCGCGACCTTTTCCCCGAACCTGAAGGCGGGCGTCGGAGTGGTCGGCGTCGCGATAACGTCGCAGGCCTTGAACGCCGTCTCAAAATCGTTCTTTATGAGGGTGCGCACTTCAGACGCCTTCTTGTAATAAGCGTCGTAGTATCCGGCGGAGAGCGAATAGGTGCCGAGCATGATCCTGCGCTTCACTTCGCCCCCGAAGCCGCTGTCGCGGGTCTTCTTGTACATGTCAAGGAGGTTCCTTGATTCGTTTACGCGCAGACCATATTTTACGCCGTCGTATCTGGCGAGGTTGCTCGACGCCTCGGCGGTGGCTACAAGGTAATAGACGGCGACGGCGTACTCGGTGTGCGGAAGAGAGACCGGAACGAGGACGGCGCCTTCCTTCTCGAGGATTTTAAGCGCCTCTCTGACGGAGGCCTCGACCTCGACGTCCATCCCCTCGATAAAGTATTCCTTCGGTATGCCTACTTTAAGGCCCTTGACCCCTTTTTCTATTTCAGAGAGATAGTCCGGCACAGGCGCGTCGATGGAGGTCGAGTCCTTCGGGTCAAAGCCCGCCATCGCCTTCAGCATGATGGCGGAGTCTATCGTATCCCTCGTGAACGGCCCGGCCTGGTCAAGGGACGACGCGAAGGCGATCATCCCGAACCTCGATACCCTCCCGTAGGTGGGCTTAAACCCAACGACGCCGCAGAGCGCCGCGGGCTGGCGTATCGAGCCGCCGGTGTCGGTGCCGACGGAGGCCGCGCACTCAAGGGCCGCAACCGACGCCGCCGAGCCGCCGGACGAGCCTCCGGGGACGCGCTCGAGCGCCCAGGGGTTCGCGGTCTTCTGGAACGCCGAGTTCTCGGTGGAGGAGCCCATGGCGAACTCGTCCATGTTGTTCTTGCCGAGGATGACGGCGCCCGCTTCCTTAAGCCTCGCGACGACTGTCGAGTCGTAAGGCGGGATGAAGCCGGCGAGGATTTTCGAGGCGCATGTGGTCCTTATCCCCTTTGTGCAGAAGATGTCCTTTACGGAAATCGGGACGCCGGTCAGCAGCGTTACATTATTGTTTTGCGCGCGTCTCTTGTCGGCCTCTTCGGCCTGCCTTAACGCCTCGTCTGCCGTTACGACCAGGAACGCCTTGATTTTGTCGTCGATTGCGCCGATCCTTTCAAGGTACGCCTTCGTCGCCTCGACGGAGGAGACCTCTTTTTTCGAGAGCTTCTCCGAGAGCGCGTGTATGGTAAGAGAGTTGAGGTCCAATTGCAGGCTCCTTTGACGTCTTCCTTATTCGATTATCTTGGGTACTTTGAAGCAGTCCCTGCCGAAGTCCGGCGCGTTCGAGAGCGCCTCCTCGTGCGGAAGAGACGGCCTGGATTCATCCGCGCGCAGGACGGTCTTCAAAGGCACGGTGTAGGTCGTCGGCGCGACGCCAGTCGTATCGAGCTCGGAGAGCTTCTCCACATAGTCGAGTATGCGCGAGAGCTGTCCCGTGTAGAGGTCCTGCTCCTCTGCCGTCAGCTCCAATCGGGCGAGATCAGCCGCATGGAGTACGTCCTTTTTCGTGATAGACATGCTTCGCACCTCTTGCAATAAGAAATAATTTTTTCAAGTTAACATACAAACCCGTCTTCTGCAAGCCGGCAGTGCCGGAAAGGGTGATTTCGTATTGACACATTTTCACATTAGTGATAAAAAAATATTGTAGTACAAGGGGTTTTGAACGGAACACAACCTTAAGGAGGAAACAATGGCAACCGCAAAGAAGCCTGTAAAGAAGAAGACGACGACGGCGGCAAAGAAGACCACCGCGAAGAAGACGACGAAGAAGTCGGGTTGCTGCCGCTAAGGGTTTCACGGAAAGGAGAGGGGAGCGAGCCTCCCCTCTCCTTTGGATACCGGGGCGGGTTTAGACGGGGCGAGCATCGTCAGAGAGAAGTAAAGTCGTAATACCGCACCGGCGCGAGGTTGAGCGATCGACAGCGCGGATTACAAATCGGCAGACCAGAAATACCTTCCTTTCAGATCAGAAGTTTAAATCACCTCTTCGCGGGCTCAGGTTTGTTACCTGAACCTGCGTGGAATTTAAATATAATTGAGTTCGTTATATAATCCCCCTCAGGCCCCTTTAAACAAGGTGGAGAAATTACCCTCGCTTCCCTCCCATCTATGAAGGGGAGGGAAAAGAGAAAATGGGGAGAGGACGAGGCGCGTGAGATGAAGATAGGTTTTTTGCAGACAAGGCCGGTATTCGGCGACATATGGAAGAACACCGAAGACGCGGCGGGTGAGATAGAAAAGCTCGATTGCGATCTTATCGTCCTCCCTGAGTTATTCTCCACCGGATACCAGTTCAGGAACAAGGCCGAGCTACTAAAACTCTCCGAGGAGATAGACGGAGGCTACGCAGTGGGGAGGCTTAAAGAGCTCGCCAAAAAGAAGAAGACGCACATCGTCGCGGGGCTCGCGGAAAAAGAGGGGCGGAGGGCGTACAACTCATCCGTCCTCATCGGCCCCAAGGGTGTCGTCGGCCTCTACAGGAAGGCGCACCTCTTCTGGGACGAGCGGAAGATATTCACGCCCGGCGACAGGCCCTTTTCCGTCCATAAGGCGGGCAGAGCAAGGGTCGGGATGATGATATGCTTTGACTGGGTCTTCCCCGAGGTGGCCAGGACCTTAACGCTTCTCGGCGCGGACATCATATGCCAGCCCTCGAACCTGGTGCTCCCATACTGCCCGGAGGCGATGAAGACGCGCTCCCTTGAGAACAGGGTCTTTTCCATCACCGCCAACAGGGTGGGGAAAGAGGAGAGGGTAGCGGGCAAGCCACTTAAGTTCATAGGCTCAAGCCAGATCGTAGCCCCGGACGGGGCCGTCCTTTACAGGGCCGGTGGGTGGAGGGCCGAGGCAAGGGTAATGGAAGTTGACCCCGAGGACGCACGCAAAAAGAAGATAACCCCGTTGAACGACATTATAAAGGACAGGAGGAGAGACCTTTTTAAGTGCTGACAACGATAGATTATATTATAAAATAGAGGGTTACGGCCCAACGCACCCCTCTTTGGCGCATACCCGCACGCCCATTCACCTGAACTGTATACTGTATACATTTTCCCCTTGACAAATCCCTGTGGTTGTTTTATCTTGCCCTCTACCCTGGCCGATCTTATCGTAACAATTAGCACTTTTTACAATACTCCGTTGTAGAAACGACAAAGGGGCCTTACGATGCTGTTCTCTTATCTCCCTATCCTGGTGATGATCGGCATCGCTACCGTCATGGCAATCGGGGCCCTTTTCATGAGCTTCGTATTCCGCCCGTCCAACCCCTACAGGGAAAAACTCTCCCCGTGGGAGTGCGGCATGGAGCCCGTGGGGGACGCGAACACGGGCCACTTCAGGGTCCACTTCTTCATCATCGCCATACTCTTCATCGTCTTCGACGTCGAAACACTCTTCCTTTTTCCCTGGGCCGTGATACTCTCCGAAAAGGCCCTATCCGCGTTCATTTTTGTTGAGATGGTCGTATTCATCGCGATCCTCGCCATCGGGCTCATATACGCCTGGGTAAAGGGCGCGCTCGAATGGGTCTGACCCGGCGCTTTATTTGTATTATTTTTAAAAACAACAATATTAATATATAAAGCAAGGCTCTCATGGACGAAAGAAACCCGCTCGAGGAATCGCTGCTCTTCACGACCCTCGAGTCCATAGCGGACGTAATAAGGAACAACCCGCTCGTCAAGACGGTGAAGCACAACGCCGTCGTAGGCGACGTCGTCAACTGGGGGCGCTCTTCAGCCCTCTGGCCGATGACCTTCGGGCTCGCCTGTTGCGCTATCGAGATGATAGCGGCGGGGTGCTCGCGCTACGACACCGACCGCTTAGGGATAGTATTCAGGCCGTCTCCCCGGCAGTCCGACGTTATGGTCGTCGCGGGCACCATGACAAAGAAGATAGCCCCGGCGGTCAAGAAGCTCTACGACCAGATGCCTGAGCCGAGGTGGGTCATAGCCCAGGGCGGGTGCGCCTCCGCCGGGGGCCCGTACAACACCTACGCCGTAGTCCAGGGGACAGACCTCGTCGTCCCGGTAGACGTTTACATCCCCGGTTGCCCGCCGAGGCCGGACGCGCTCCTCTTCGGCTTCCTCCAGCTCATGGAGAAGATAAAGAAGGAAAACCCCTTCATACTTGAGGAGAGAAAGATCTCGTTATGAAGCACGCCATAACCGAAGACCTCCTCGTAAAGAAGGTCAAGGACAACTTCAGGCACGACATCATCGAGACGACCGTCTACAAGGGAGAGGTCACGCACCTCGTAGACATAAAGTCGCTCCGCGCGGTATGCAACTTTTTAAAGACCGACCCGGACCTCAGAATGAACTTCCTATGCGACGTCCTCGGCGTCGATTACTTCAGGGAGACCCCGAGGTTCGAGGTCGTCTATCACTTTTATTCCATACAGAGAAAGCACCGGATAAGGGTAAAGGTCAGGGTCGCCGAGAATG
>JACREU010000100.1 GCA_016212705.1 Deltaproteobacteria bacterium | reverse complement strand
CCCACCGTTTTCGGATTGAAGATTTGGTGGGCGGAGCCCACCCTACCAATTTATCCAAAAAAATAAAGGCGCGGTTTGGATAACCGCGCCTTTTTAAAATCCCCCACCCCCAGCCCTCTCCCACAAGGGGAGAAGAAGAAAGCTTTACTTCACCAGATACGACCCCAAGGTCTCCCTCGTCCCTTCGAAGGTCGCGACAGTCTTTTTCGCCCACTCGGGCCTTACCGTATACCCCTTGGGGTCTCTGTAATACGAGTCTATCGCCTCCCGCAAGACCCCGGTCATCGCAGAGACATAGGTCTTTGTCCTCTGCCGCCCCTCGATTTTAAAAGCCGAGGCCCCGGCCTCGATGAGCCCCGGCACTATGGAGAGGACGTTAAGCGACTCAGGGTCTTCTATGGCGTAGGCGACCTCGCCGTCGGGGCGGATGTATCTGCCCTTGCAACAGGTCGGGTAAGGCGAGGACTCCTTTGCGCCGAGCCTGTTGAGCGTCACATTATTAAGCGTTATCGACATCCCGTTGTTGGATTCCGGCACAAAGCGGACGAACCTCGAAGGCGAACAAGCCCCCTCGGTGTTGGTGGATGCGCCTGTGAGAAACGACGATAGATAGCACCTGCCCTCGATGTTTATGCAGAGGCCGCCGAGCGCGAAGACCTCTATCTCGACCTCGGTCTTCGCCTTTAGTTCCCTTATCTCATCCACTGTCAGGACGCGGGGCAACACGACCCGTTTTATCCCGAAGTGCCTTTTGTAGAAGTTGATCGACTCGTAGTTGGACGAAGACGCCTGCGTGGAAAGATGCAGGTTGGAGAGCGGGTATCTCTGCCGCGCGTACCTTAATATCCCGAGGTTCGCGATGATTATGGCGTCGGCCCCGAGGTCCACGGCGTTATCGACCGCCTTGTACCACCTGGGATATGTGTCGCCCTGCGGGAAGGTGTTGATGGCGACGTAGAATTTTCTGGACTTGGACCTTATGTACTTTATACCGTCCTTTATCTCGGCGGGCGTGAAGTTAAGCCCCTCGAAGTTCCGGGCGTTCGTGGAGTCGTTGAAGCCTAAATAGACCGCGTCCGCGCCAGCGTCTACGGCGGCCTTCAACGACGCGATATTCCCCGCGGGGGAGACGACCTCTGCCTTTTTCATCTCTGATTTCCTCACTAAGCGGCCCATGTCATGGGCCGCGCCAAGCCATTTTCGATTTCAAAACTCTCCTCCCCTTTACAAGGAGACCTTTGCACAAGAGACTGGATCCCCGCTTTCGCGGGGATGACAGCATGGTTTTATCTGT
>JACREU010000097.1 GCA_016212705.1 Deltaproteobacteria bacterium | reverse complement strand
CGGGGACGACGTCGAGCTCGACGTCGTGGCGCGCGGCACGCCGGGCTTGTCCGGCGCGGACCTCTCGAACCTCGTTAACGAGGCGGCGCTCCTCGCGGCCCGGAGGGGCAAGGACAAGGTAAACAAGATAGAGTACGACGACGCCAAGGACAAGCTCCTCATGGGGACTGAGCGCAGGTCCATGATAATAAGCGAGTCCGAGAAGAAGAACACCGCGTACCACGAGGCGGGGCACACGCTTGTGGCGCGCCTCATCCCGGGGACCGACCCTATACACAAGGTCTCGATCATCCCCCGCGGCATGGCGCTCGGGATTACGCAACAGCTCCCGATAGACGAGCGCCACACTTATAACAAGGAGTACCTCCAGAACAACATCTCGATCCTCATGGGCGGCAGGGCCGCCGAGGAGCTGATACTTAAGCACATGACTACCGGCGCTGGAAACGACATAGAGCGCGCTACGGAAATAGCCAGGAAGATGGTCTGCGAGTGGGGCATGAGCGAGAAGCTCGGGCCGCTCACCTTCGGCAAGAAGGAGGAGCACATATTCCTCGGCAAGGAGATGACGCAGAGGCGGGACTTCAGCGAAGAGACCGCCGAGGAGATAGACTCGGAGATAAAGAAAGTGGTTATAGAGAACTACGACAGGGCGAAGGGGTTGCTTGTCTCCAAGGTGGACGTCCTCCACAGGCTCGCCCATGCGCTCCTCGAAAAAGAGGTCCTCGACGGGCCTGAGATAGACAAACTCATCTTCTCGGACGGGTCCACCCCTCCGGCGGCTGGCGCGGCGCCTGAGGCCCTTAAGCCCGAAGACGCCGCGGCGCTCGGCGTGGCCGCGAAATAGGGGGCCTGGGGAGAGAGGCAGAGCAATTAAGGCATAGGACACTTACGGACCCCCCGCCTGGAGCGGGGCATTTATCCGTTTTTAGCGGCCCCTTCCAAGGGGCCGCGCTTTTATGGGGCTGTCCTTACCGGGGGCTGGGGGGGGCGGCGGGGGGCGTTTTCCGGAGACCGCGGGAGATTGGAGACAAATGTGAGGCCGCCTGTAAGGTGTCTTGAGATAAAATCCCTAGTACAGGCCAACGCCGAGATGGAGCGCGCGCTCGTGGACCCCGCAGGCGCGCGCATCATGGCGCCCAAGCAGTTCCACTACAACCTCAAGGTCTCGGCGCTCACGCCGGCGCAGGCGAACGTAATAAAGCAGGAGATGCTCTCGCTCGGCGGCGAGGCGGCGGTCGCCAGGGGCGCGGCCTCCTGCTCGATAGCGGCGTCCGACGCGATACTCTCCGGGACCCTCCGGCACTACGGGTTGCTTGCGGAGAAACTCAAATACCAGTCGTTTGCGCTTCCCGAAGTCGGAGGCGCGATAGATGAAGCGCTTAATAACATCGCGAAACGCTCGTTTGTATTGAAAGGCCGGACGCGGGAGTGGGAACTCGGGAAAAAGACGCTCATCATTGGCATACTGAACGTCACGCCGGACTCATTTTCCGACGGCGGGCTCTTTTTTGACAGGGACAGGGCGGTTGAGAAGGCTTTGAAGATGGTCGAGGACGGCGCCGACTGGGTGGACGTCGGCGGCGAGTCGACGAGGCCGGGAGCCGGGCCGGTTCAGGCCGAAGAAGAGCTTACAAGGATAATGCCGGTAGTCGAGGCGCTCTCGCAACGCGGCGTTGTCTTCTCGATAGACACCATGAAGGCGCGCGTGGCGGAAGAGGCGTTGAAGGCGGGCGCGGAGGCCGTCAACGACGTCAGCGCGCTCTCCGACCCGGCAATGGCAGAGGTATGCGCGAGGCACAAGGCCGCGGTCGTCCTCATGCACATGCGCGGGGCCCCGAAAGAGATGCAGAAGGATACGGCGTACAAGGACCTCATGGGCGAGGTATTCTCGTACCTCTCCGAGAGGGTCGATTACGCGACAGGCTCGGGCATCGAGCGCGGACGCATAATGATAGACCCGGGTCTCGGTTTTGGGAAATCGAAAGACGGGAACCTGGAGATTATAGCGAGGCTCCGCGAGTTCGCCTCCCTCGGGCTCCCGGTACTCGTCGGTCCCTCCAGAAAGTCCTTTATAGGCGCGGTCACCGGCGGCAAGGAGACGGAGAGGCTCTCGGGGACATCCGCCGTCTCCGCTATGGCGGTTTTGAACGGCGCGTGCGCCTTGCGGGTCCACGACGCAAAAGAGGCGAGAGAGGCCTCCGCGATGGCCGAGGCGGTCAAGTCGGCAAATATTGGCGGGTAAGGGATGCTTGATCAGGTATTCAGCTTCAACAACTTCATAACCGTCGCGGACATCGCGCTCGTCGCGTTCCTCCTCTACTGGTTCATGCTCATGTTCAAGGGGACGAGGGCCGAGCGGATGCTATGGGGCATCGGCGTCATCATCATCGTCTACTTCGTGTCCCAGAGGGCCGAGCTCCTTACCCTCCACTGGATATTAAGCAACTTCCTCGGCTCCATCGCCATATTCCTGATAGTCGTCTTCCAGCAGGACATAAGGAAGGCGCTCATTCATATGGGCAAGCCTTTCTCCACGCGCGACGTAGCGGCCTCGCGCGAGTCTCTGGAGGAGATAACCAGGGCCGCGGCCTCGATGTCGAAGACGAGGACCGGCGGCATAATCGTCATAGAGCGCGGGATCGAGTTGAGCGACTTCCTCGACGTCGGCGTCGAAATCGACGCGAAGCTCTCAAAGGAGCTCATCCTCTCCATATTCAATACCTCGTCCCCCATGCACGACGGCGCGGTGGTCGTACGCGCCGGGAAGATATTCAAGGCGGGGTGCATACTGCCATTGACGGAGAAGGAGCTTACCAAATCCATGGGTACGAGGCACAGGGCGGCTATAGGGCTCTCGGAAGAGACCGACGCGGCAATCATCGTCGTATCCGAGGAGACCGGGGAGATAACGCTCGTCGTCGAGGACGCGTTGTATGTGGACCTCGGCCCCGACAGGCTCCTTAACGACCTTAAGAAGCTCTTTACCGGCAAGGGCTACCGGAAGAAATCGATAATACCGTGGAGGGAGGGCAATTGAGGAACTTCGTCCTCTCGAACCTCAAACTCAAGGTGTTCGCTGTCGTCTTTGCCGCCGCGCTCTGGTTTTTTGTCGCCGGGCAGAGTAAGATGGAGGTCGGCTTCTTCGTGCCGATAGGCTTTAAATCCATACCGAAGGACCTGGCCATGGCGTCCACGGCGCCGGACGAGGTCGAGGTGAGGGTCTCGGGGCCGAAGCTCTTCGTAAGCAACCTTTCGGCCTCGCAGATAACCGCCGAGCTCGACTTGAGCGGCGCGAAGGAGGGGACGAACTCATACAGGCTCACCCCGGCGGACATCGTTACGCCGATGGGGGTCGAGGTCCTGAGGCTACGCCCCTCGGCGGTGGAATTGAAGATGGAAAAGCTCGTCAGCGCGGACTTAAGGGTCAGGGCGCGCGTCTCAGGCAGGGCGGCCGCCGGATACAGGGTCGTTGACGTCATAGTCTTCCCCAGGGTCGTTTCCGTAACCGGGAGGCAGGAGTTGAAGAGGCTCGAGGCCATATACACGAAGCCGGTGGACGTGAGCGGGATGGATGAGTCCGCTTCAATCACGGCACAGCTCGACATCTCCGACCACGAGATTAGGTCCTTGAGCGTGAACAAGGTCGAGGTGAAGGTCATAATCAGGAAAGAGGGGGAGAGATGAAAAAGAGGCTTTTCGGGACCGACGGCGTAAGGGGGGTCGCGAACATCGAGCCGATGACAGCCGAGATGGCTCTCCAGCTCGGCCGCGCCATCGCCCATGTATTCAAGAAGGAGCCGCGGCGCCACCGGATAGTAGTCGGCAAGGACACGCGCCTTTCAGGCTACATGCTCGAGAGCGCGATGATGGCCGGGATATGCTCGATGGGCGTCGACGCGCTCATGGTAGGGCCTCTGCCGACGCCGGGGATAGCGTTCATAACGTCTTCCATGAGGGCGGACGCCGGGGTCGTCATCTCCGCTTCCCACAACCCGTATCAGGACAACGGGATAAAGTTCTTCAGCAGGGACGGGCTCAAACTCCCGGATGAAGTGGAGCTTGAGATAGAGAGGTTCATATTCGAGAACCACGACCCCTCCCACAGGCCTACGGCACGGGAGGTCGGCAAGGCATACAGGGTCGAGGACGCCATAGGCAGGTACATAGTATTCGCGAAGAACACCTTCCCGAAGGAACTCACGCTCGACGGCGTTAAGATCGCCCTCGACTGCGCGAACGGTGCGACCTACAAGGTGGCTCCGGCGGTATTCTCCGAGCTCGGGGCCGAGGTCGTATCCATTTCGGTCAAACCGGACGGCGAGAACATAAACCTCGAATCCGGCGCGCTCTACCCGGAGAAGGTGGCGGCAAAGGTGAGGGAGACCGGGGCCGACATAGGCCTCGCGCTCGACGGCGACGGCGACAGGTGCATAATGGTCGATGAGAACGGCGAGATAATCGACGGGGACTTCATCATGGCCATAACGGCGATTGCGATGTTGAGAGACGGGACGCTCAAAAAGAACACGCTCGTCTCGACCATTATGAGCAACTCCGGGCTCGAAGAGGCGATAGAGTCGGCTGGCGGAAAGGTCGTCAGGACCAGGGTCGGCGACAGGTACGTGGTCGAGGAGATGCTTAAAAACGGCTACAACTTCGGGGGCGAGCAGTCCGGCCACATAATATTCCTCGACCATACGACGACCGGCGACGGGCTCATCACAGCCCTGCAGGTGCTCAAAAGGATGGTCAAGGAGGGCAAAAAGCTCTCGGAGCTCGCCTCGTGTCTGCGCATATACCCGCAGATACTCCTTAACGTGAAGGTCAGGGAGAAGAAGGACTTATCCGCGCTCCCGTCGGTCGTAAACGCCATAAAGGCCGTGGAGGAGAAGCTTAAGAACCGGGGCAGGGCCTTCATCAGATATTCGGGTACGGAGCCGCTCGCGCGCATAACTATCGAAGGCGAGCGCAAGGACGAGATAACGGCGATGGCGAACGACCTCGCAGAGGTCTTGAAAAAGGAGATAGGTTAAAACGCGGCAAATTCATTCCAGGAGCTGATGCGGATGTCGAGACTTTCGGTGAATGTGGATCACGTGGCAACAATCAGGCAGGCGAGACTCGCCCCAGAGCCCGACCCTGTGACAGCGGCGTTTATGGCGGAGGCCGCCGGGGCGGACGGCATAACGGTGCATCTCCGGGAGGACAGGCGGCACATACAGGACAGGGACCTGTTGGTCCTGAGGAAAACGGCGAAGACGCGCTTGAACCTTGAGATGGCCGCCACAAAGGAGATGTTCACCATCGCGCTTGAAGTGAAGCCCGACATGGTGACGCTCGTGCCCGAAAAAAGGCAGGAGCTTACGACAGAAGGGGGGCTCGACGTGAAGGCGAACTTCGAGGCCCTCAAAAAATTCGTCGAGGGGCTACGCGACGCCGATATCCCGGTGAACCTCTTCATAGACCCGACGCTCGACGCGGTGAAACTCAGCCACAAGATAGGCTCCGACGGGGTCGAGATACACACAGGGTCCTACGCGGACGCGAAGGACGGAAGAGAGCGCGCATCCGAGCTTAAGAGGGTGGTGGAGGCCGTAGCCCTATCGCACAGGCTCGGGCTTAAGACCCACGCCGGCCACGGGCTCGACTACAGGAATATAAAGGATGTGGCGGCTATAAAAGAGATAGACGAGTTCGCCATAGGCTTCAGCATCATAGCGCGCTCCATATACACGGGGATTAATGAAGCGGTCAGAGAGATGAAGAGGCTCATTATAGAGGGGCGCGCCGGCGCTTGACGCATGATTGAGGGCATAGGCATTGACATAGTAGAGGTCGAGAGGTTCAAGGGGGCCGTCGAGCGCCGGGGGGAGAGGTTTTTAAAGAGGCTCTTTACCGACAGGGAGATACTTTACTCGCGCGGAAAGAGGCGGCCAGAGGTCCACCTTGCCGCGCGGTTCGCGGCAAAGGTGAGCGTTAAAAAGGCCTTCGGCTCGCCCCTGAATTTCAGGGAAATCGAGATATCGAACGACGGCTCGGGGAGGCCCGTGGCAGAGGCGAAGGCGCTCGGCAAGGACCTCAGAATATCTATTTCCATTACCCACGACAACGGGCTCGCCGTCGCAGAGGCCCTCATAGAGAGGCTATGAAGCTCGCGGACTCCGCCATAATCACTGAGATCGACAGAAGGGCCGTGGTCGATTACGGCATAGAACCCATCCAGCTCATGGAGAACGCAGGGCAGGGTGTGGCTGACGCGGTCCTCCGCGCCCTCGCCGCCTTTACTTCAAAGCGGGTCTCTGTGCTCGTTGGCAGGGGGAATAACGGCGGGGACGGGTTCGTCGCGGCCCGTAAATTAAAAAACGCCGGGGTGGAAGCGACTGTCTTTGCGCTCTCCAGGGTCGAGGACCTCAAAAATGACGCGCTCTCGAACGCAAAAGAGTGGGCGCGCATGGGCGGCGAGACGGCCGTAATATCGACCCCTGAAGACCTTGAGAATAGCAAACCGGCTTTAAGGCATTCTTCCATCATAGTAGACGCGATATTCGGCACAGGGCTCAGATCAGAGGTCGAGGGGCTGGCCGCCTCGGTTATTGATTTTGTGAACGGCCTCGATAAAATGATTGTGGCCGTCGACATCCCCTCAGGCATAGACGCAGGGAGCGGGCGCGTGCTCGGGCGCTCGATTAGGGCGTCCTTTACCGTCACGATGGCCCTGCCGAAGGTCGGCCTCGTCCTGTATCCGGGGAGAGATTATGCGGGCCCGTTCGAGGTCGTCGATATCGGCGCCCCCCGTGCTCTAATCGACGACCCTTCGATAAGATACAACCTCATCACCGCCGAGATGCTCCGGGGGTTTCTGAAGCCCAGGAGGGCCGACACGCACAAGGCCACTTACGGGCACCTCCTTGTGCTGGCCGGGTCTCCGGGCATGACGGGCGCGGCGTACATGACGGCTATGGCCGCGATGAGGACAGGCGCGGGGCTCGTGACAGTCGGCGTGCCTCAAAGCCTGCATGATATCATGGAGGCGAAGACCGTCGAAGCTATGACGGCGGGCCTGCCTGAGACAACGGATAAGGCGCTCGGCCTCGTGTCATGGCCGCGCGTGAGGGAGCTACTAAGGGACAAGGCCGCGCTCGTCATAGGCCCCGGCGTCGGCAACAGAAATGACATCTATCTCCTCATTGAAAAGATAGCCTCTGGGATAGAATGCCCGCTTTTGATAGACGCCGACGGCTTGAACGCCATCTCCGGGGATGTCTCTTTTTTAAAGTCCATGAAAGCCCCGGTCGTGCTGACCCCGCACCCCGGAGAGATGGCGCGCCTCCTTAAGACCACGGTAAAGGATGTACAGGCGGACAGGGTAGCTTCAGCGCTGAAGCTCTCAGCGCTTACCGGCGGCACAGTCGTACTTAAAGGCGCAAGCACGGTGATAGCGGGGACTGACGGGCAGATATATATAAACACCACCGGGAACGCAGGGCTCGCTACAGCCGGCACAGGCGACATACTCGCCGGTATGATAGGAGCGTTACTCGCCGAGGGGTATTCTCCTGTCGAGGCGTCGATAGCCGGGGTCCATATCCACGGCCTTGCCGGGGACGCGGTAAGGGACGCGACAGGCGAGATAGGTATGATAGCTACGGACCTCCTCCCCCGCATACCGTTGATGCTCAATTCATTCACGCGGAAAGCGAATGGATAGTGTGGAGAGGGTGATAACCCGCTCCCCGGAGGAGACCGAAGCGCTCGGCGAGAGGCTCTCCGGTTCGTTGAAAGAAGGGGACCGCGTCGCCCTCATAGGCGACCTCGGAGGAGGCAAGACGCGCTTCGTTAGGGGCATAGCCCACGGCCTCGGCTCAAGGGGTTTCATAAAGAGCCCGTCCTTTACCATCATGAACATATACCAGGGCGGCAGGCTCCCCCTCTTTCACATCGACCTCTACAGGATAGGCGGGGAGGACGAGTTTTTCTTCACTGGACTTGAAGAATTTATTTACGGAGACGGCGTTTCTGTAATAGAATGGGCGGAAAGGCACCCGGCGCTCATACGGGATTGCATGTATGTGATAACGTTCAAGTACATGGGCGAGCACGAGCGGGAAATCGGTATCGAGAAATGCGGAGTAACGGAGTGACGAGATGAGAGAGTTCGATTGCGTAGTCATAGGCGGCGGGCCGGGCGGATACGTATCAGCGATACGCGGGGCTCTGCTCGGCGGCAAGGTCGCGCTCATAGAAAAGGACAAGGTCGGGGGTACGTGCCTGAACCGGGGGTGCATTCCTACAAAGGCGCTCTACTATTCGGCGAAGGCGCTCAACTCCGCAAGACACGCTACTGACTTCGGCGTGAACGTGGGAGAAGTCAGCTTCGATATCGTACGGGCCGTAGCGAGAAAGGACGAGGTAGTAAAGAAGCTCGTCGGCGGCGTCGAGCAGTTATTGAAGGGCAACGGCGTCGAGGTCATCCGCGGGGACGCTACAATTGAGTCCGCCGGGAAGGTAGTCGTAAGGAAGGCCGACGGAGCCGAGGAGATAGCGGCGAAGTCCGTCATCATAGCAACCGGGTCGGAGCCCGCTCTGATACCGGCCTTCAGCATAGACAGGGTGAACGTCCTTACCTCGACCGAGATGCTAGATATAAAGAAGGTCCCCGAGAGCCTCCTCATCATAGGCGGCGGTGTAATGGGGTGCGAGTTCGCGACCCTCTTTTCGTCCTTCGGAAGCAGTGTCACGATAGTAGAGCTCCTGCCGACGATACTTTCCACCGAAGACAAGATAGTATCGCGCGTCATCATGAAGAGGTTCAAGGAGACGGGCGTAAACGTTTTAACTGAAGTCTCCGTCGACAAGGTGACGCCCGAAGATGGCAGGGTAAAGACGACCCTCAAGGACGGCAGGGAATTCATAACCGAAAAGGTGATGGTCTCCATAGGCAGGTCGTTCAACTCAACCGGCATAGGCCTTGAGAAGGCAGGGGTCGCGACAGACCGCGGCAAGATTGTGGTGAACGAAAAGATGGAGACGAACATAAAGGGCGTCTACGCCGTAGGGGACGTGACGGGGAAGATGCTCCTCGCGCACGTCGCTTCAGTCCAGGGGATAGTCGCAATCAATAACGCGCTCGGCAAACCAGCGACGATGGATTATTCCGCGGTCCCGGCAGGGATATTCACCGACCCGGAGATAGCCTCCGTCGGATTACGCGAAAAAGAGGCGGCTGAAAAGAACATGCCTGTTTCCATAGGCAGGTTCCCGTACGCCGCAAGCGGCAAGGCGCTCGGCATGGGCGAGACCGAAGGCTTCTGCCAGATACTCGCGGACCCGGGGACCGATAAGGTCCTCGGTTGTTCGATAGTCGGCGCGCACGCGACAGACCTTTTAGGCGAAGTTACTCTCGCGATACGCTCGGGCGCGAAGGTGAAGGACATAACTGAAACGATCCACGCGCATCCGACCTTGCCTGAGATAGTCATGGAGGCCGCAGAAGACGTCCACGGCCTTGCGATACACAAGATTGGAAGGAAGAGATAGCCTGAGGAGGCGGTTGTAATGGCTTTAATCATACAGAAATACGGCGGGACATCGGTAGGCGACGTCGAGCGGATAAAGAACGTCGCGAGAAGGGTCGCGAGGTCCCATGACCAGGGCAATTCGATAGTCGTCGTCCTCTCCGCGATGTCAGGAGAGACGAACAAGCTTGTCGCGCTTGCGCAGGAGGCGAGCGAGTTCCCGATAGGCCGCGAGTACGACGTCATCATATCCACAGGCGAGCAGGTGACAGTCGGTCTCCTCGCGCTGGTCCTTAAGGAGATGGGGTATAAGGCAAAGAGCTTTCTCGGATGCCAGGTGCCGATCGTGACGGATTCTCAGTTCGGCTCGGCCCGCATCGAGTCCATTGAGGACGAGAGGCTCCGCGCCGTCTTGAATGACGGCGTCATAGCGGTCGTAGCGGGCTTCCAGGGCGTGGACCCCGAGGGCAACATTACTACACTCGGCAGGGGCGGCTCTGACACGACGGCCGTCGCGCTCGCCGCGGCTTTGAGAGCCGACCTCTGCGAGATATATACCGACGTAGAGGGCGTCTACACGACCGACCCGAACTTCTGCCCGAACGCGAGGAAGCTCGAGAAGGTCTCGTACGACGAGATGCTTGAGATGGCGAGCCTCGGCGCGAAGGTGCTCCAGACCCGGTCCGTAGAGTTCGCCAAGAAATATGAAATCCCGGTCATGGTGCGGTCATCCTTCAACGACGCGCCTGGCACGCTGGTCTGCAAGGAGGATAAGGAAATGGAAAAAGTCGTGGTATCCGGGGTCACCTACAACAAGGGCGAGGCCAAGATTTCGGTCCTCCGTGTGCCGGACAGGCCGGGGATAGCGGCCAAGCTCTTCAGGCCCCTTACCGAGGAGGGCATAAACGTCGACATGATAGTACAGAACATAAGCCACGACGCGCACACGGACCTTACCTTCACGGTCTCCAACGCGGACTACAAGCGCGCTTTGAAGCTCATAAAGGAGTCCACCGCCGCGGTCATCGGGGCCGAGGAGGTCGTAGGCGACCCGAACATCTCGAAGGTCTCGATAATAGGCGCGGGCATGAGGAGCCACGCAGGCGTTGCGTCGAAGATGTTCGAGGTGCTCGCTAACGAAGGCATCAATATCCAGATGATATCGACCTCTGAGATAAAGGTCTCCTGCGTCATAGACGTAAAGTACACCGAGCTCGCCGTCCGCGTCCTCCACGACGCCTTCGGCCTCGGGACTAATGAGATAGTGGAAGAAAAGGGGTAGCCCTTTCCCCCTCTTTTCTAAAGAGGGGTCGGGGGAGATTATCTGAAATTTTTATAATCCCCCTCAGTCCCCCTTTAGGAAGGGTCTTAGGAAGCAAACGACATTGAGAAATGTGGTAAGCTTCCGAAATGCTGAAGAAAAATAGGTATTACAGCCGTTCAAAAATCGCAGAGGCTAAATTCAGGGCTGTTGTACGTTGTTTTGCCCT
>JACREU010000099.1 GCA_016212705.1 Deltaproteobacteria bacterium | reverse complement strand
TCGGGTATGTGAGGCTGAAAGGCCCGCCGCCCATGGCGACGGCGACGTCGAGGCCGCCGGCGCCTATCGCTAACATCCCTATGCCGCCCGAGGTCGGGGTGTGGGAATCAGACCCCAAAAGCGTCTGCCCTGGTTTACCGAACCTCTCAAGGTGTACCTGGTGGCAGATGCCGTTGCCGGGCCTTGAGAAGTATATGCCGAACTTTGAGGCGAGCGTTTGCAGGAACCTGTGGTCGTCGGCGTTCTCGAACCCGCCGTACTGGAGCGTGTTGTGGTCGACGTAGCTCACAGACAACTTCGTCCTGACCCTCGGCACGCCCATCGCCTCGAACTGGAGGTACGCCATCGTGCCTGTCGCGTCCTGCGTGATAGTCTGGTCTATCCTGATGTTTACCTCTTTACCCTGCTCGGCCTCCCCGGATACCAGGTGGCTGTCTATCAACTTCTGCGCTACGTTCTTTCCCACTTTTGTCCTCCTTTAGGTCTGCGTGTTGCCGGCAGGCTTGATTTGGATATCTTTAAAAATTGTTATTTTTCCTGACCTCAGAAAAAATTCCTAATTTTTAGAGGCAGTCATAAGTATAATTATACCGCCTTAGCCCCGTTATATTCCATACAAAACAAGGGGTTCCGGGACCGCCATCCTGATGCAAGGCTAATAAGGTTACATGAACAGGGGCAGGATGTCAATATCAACGATTTTCATGGAATGGCGTCTGACGGATGCCTCCTTGAAAAGGCTATATCGCGCCTTCCGGGACGTTTAAGCGGGTTATCCTTATCGCCGACCTCTCGTAGAGGCCCTTGAATATCTTTACTATCTGCGGGTCGAACTGGGTCCCGGAGCACCTTTCGAGCTCGGCAATGATATCAGGCAAGGCCCTCCCCTTCCTGTAAGGCCTGTCGGCGGCCATGGCGTCTACGGTGTCGGCGACGGTTAAGACCCTGGCAAAGAGCGGGATAGTCTCGCCCTTGAGGCCTTCGGGGTACCCGGTCCCGTTGTAATACTCGTGGTGGTATTTTATGGCGGGCCTGATGTTCTTGAGGAGCTTTATCGGTTCGAGTATCGCCGCGCCCTTGGCAGGGTGCTCGCGCATTATGGACATCTCATCGTCGGTAAGCTTTCCAGGCTTGTCGAGTATCGTCTCATATGTGCCGAGCTTGCCGATGTCGTGGAGGAGCCCGGCGAGCTCGAGGTCCTTCAAATCCTTATCTGAGAAACCCATCTCAGCGCCTATCGCAAGGGCGTAAGTTGTCACCCTCTCGGAATGGCCGGCCGTCCACGGGGACTTCGTGTCTATGGCCGACGATAAGGATTTGACCGTCCCGAGGAAGAGCTCCCGGAGGTCTGAGACGAGCCTCGCGTTCTCAAGCGCCACGCTTATCTGGGCGGCGAGCTTCTCTAAAGTCTGGAGGTCCTCCGGCGTGAACGCGGCCTTTCTCTTCGCCCCGGCGGTCAGTACGCCTGTCACCTCGCCCTTCACCGTAAGCGGCACCCTTATGTGTGAAAGGAAGCCCTCCTTCAGTAACTTCTGCTCAAGCGGCAGGAGCGGGCTGGATTCCGAGAGGTCGGGGATGTACTGGGGGCGGCCGGCAAAAACGATTTCGCTTGCGTCCGTCTCGGCGAAAAGGGCGACTGCCCCTTTGGGTACAACGGCGGTGCCAAAGCCTGAGGCATAGATGAACCCCTGGCGCTCCATGTCGGCAAGCGCGACAGTGGCCCTGTCCGCGGTCATGAGCCTGGAGACCATCCTTACCGCCGTCTCGAGTATCTCGCCCGGCTCAAGGGTTGAGAGTATCGAGCGGTCTATTTCGTTCATCACCTGTATCGTCTCTATCTTGTGGGATAGCTCCATCGCCTTATCTACCGAGTAGCGGTGGAGGCGGGCCTGTTCGAGCGCGGTCGAGACCTGATTGGCTATCCCCTGCATGACGCGCATCTCCCTTTCCGTGAACCCCCGCTCTGTCAGGTAAATGGATACGATGAGTCCGAGGCTGTGCCCCGCGCTCATAAGCGGGACGACGGCGACGGTCCTCGCGTCCTTTATCCACTTGAGCGGCAGGCCCTGGACTTCGCGCCCGCCCTGCGAAGTCACCGCGGCCACCGGCTCGCCGGTCTCGACGGCGGTCTTTACGATGCCCTCGTCCGCGTTAAGGCTGTCGGTCCTGAAAAAAGGCAGAAACTCGCGGTCGAGGCCGTATTCCTGGGACGGCCTGAATACGCCTGAGGACGCGTCCCATAAGTAAGACATGCTTGCGTCCGCGCGCATGATGCGGCTGTTACAGCGCGCGACGTCCTCCATGAGTTTCTCGATGTCCGTCGTCCTGGCCGTAGCCTCGGATATCATGAGGAGGTGCGCGGTGACATCCATCTCCTCTTTTATCGACGCCTCGGCGCGCTTGGCCTCGGTGATATCCTCCATCACATGGACGGCGCTGTAACCATCGGAACCAGGGATTTTTACGGAGTAGAACCTGACCTTGAAGACCCTTCCTGTCTCTGGCGAGGCGACCTCCGCCTCCACGTCGACATCGCGGGCCCCTTTCTCATCCCGATTATCCTTGAACTCGGAGCAGACGGAGTGGGGGCCGCCTGTCCTGGGGAAGATATCGTAATAGGGGCTCCCGATTATTTCTCTAAAAGGCATGTTCGCTATCTTCTGGTAAGCGCGGTTCGCCCTCGTGATCATGTATTTATCGTCGTGTATGAAGATCGGGGACGAGATGGCGTCGAAGGTCGCCTCCCATTCCTTCTGGGCGGTCTCTACCTTCGAGGTAGACTCGTTGATGTCCTCTAACATGTAGATGATCGCCTTACGCTCGTCCTCGAGCCCGCCTTCGCGCTCCTCGAACTTCCTGAGCGCCTCCTTCATGCGGACTATCTCGGAATCCTTAAGCGAAATGTCGCGTTTGAGGAGGCTGATCTCCTCTTCGCGCTCTCTTAAGACATTTTCAACCGCGTCGTCCGGCATCGATCACCTTTCAAGCAAGGCCGTTACGCCCAGCTTCCTTGAGCTCCATTTCAAGCGCCTCTATCCTGTCCTTCATCTCCCGGAGCCGGAGCTCCCGCTTAAGCGTGAGCTTCCTGAACATCTCAAGCTCCTCGATGCGCTCCTTAAGCAAATCTTCGCCCTTCTTCCTCTCCGATATGTCCCTTACTATAGAAAGCCCCATCGGAGCGCCATTGAGCTCGAATACCCTTGTGCTTATCTCGACGGGTATCTCTCCGCCGTCCTTCGCCACAAGGGCCATCTCGAATATGGCGTGCCCGTTTTGAACCATCTCCCTTATGGCGGCCTCGCGCTCGGCCTCATGGCCGGGTGCGTCGATGGAATATGGCGAGAGCTCCAGGAGCTCCTCGCGCGAGTACCCGAACCTCATGCAAGCGGCCTCGTTCACGTCGGTAAACTTCATCGGTGCGCCTTCCCCGGGGACCGGATGGACGAAGATGGCGTCGTTTGTCCCGTTAAAGAGGTCCCTGTAGCGCTCCTCCCCTGCCTTGAGATCCATGTGCGCGTCATACAACTCCCTCGTCCTCTCCTCGACCTTTTGCTCGAGGTCCCGGTACAGGGCCGAGAGCTCGGAGGACATCCTGTCCATCGCGTCCGAGAGGTCTTCGAGCTCGTCGCCGGTCCTTATGGACGCCCTTGCCTTGAAGTCTCCGGAGGCTATCTTAAGGGAGTGCTCACGGAGGCGCTCTATGGGGTTTACGAAGACGCCCGAATAGTAATACGCGAGGAACATGGTCAGGAGCGCGGTAGCCGCCACGCCCCCGCCCATGATGACCCATGCGTTCCGCCACGCGGCCTCGGCCTTTCGAGAGGCCTCGGCAAACTCCCTCTCGTCTATCTTGTGCCACCTGTCGAGGAGGGCGACGGCGTTGGCGCCCCACCTGTAATCCATCTCCTCCATGAGGTCTGCCGCCTCCCTGCTGCCGACCGGCCTTTGTATGGAGAATATCCTCGCCGAGATATCCCTTACGTTCCCCCAGGACTCTTTCAATTCCTTTAATATCTTTTTTTCTTCGGCAACGGTCTCGTCCTCGCCGTCGAAGGCGTCGAGGAACGAATCGGCCTCCTTGAGCAGACGCTCCATCTCGGAGGAATATTTCCTGAACTCGACTGCGTATCCGCCCTTGCCCGTTATGATGTAATCGTTCGGGGGCATTATCGCACTGTTGAAGGCCTGATGGACGTTGACGACGAGCGCCACCTCTCGCGAGACGGCGTTCACCTTGACCACGGAGTAGTGGACGGCGCTCTGGTTGTACAAGCCTAAAACGGCGAGCGCGGCGAGCGGGATGAGCGCGAGCGCCATTGTCTTGAGGAGCTTCGTCCTTATCCTCGAGCCCATGCTATTTCCTCTTTTCGAGCTTTTCGATCTTTACGCGTAGCTCCTTCATGCGGAGTTCCCTGTCTATCGTCGCCCTTTTGAACCTGTCGAGTTCCTCTATCTTCTGCCTGTGCTTATCATCCGCGGCCTTACGCGCGGTTGTGTCGCGTATGATGCCGGTCGAATGCCACCTGCCCTTTATATTCATGGCGGATATCGAGAGCTCGATAGGGAACTCGGTCCCGTCCTTATTAAGACCCTCGAGCTCGACGGTCTTCCCGATTACCGGCCCTCTGCCGGTCTGCCTGAACGCCTCGAAGGCCGCCCTTGCCCTCTCCCGGAGCCTCTCCGGGACGATATAGTCGTGCATGTCCCTGCCTATTATCTCGGAGGCCTCAAAGCCGAACATCTCCTCGGCCTTCCTGTTCCAGAGATAGACGAGCCCGCGCTCGTCCACGCAGATGATCGCGTCGCTCGCGGTCTCGACGAGCGAGCGGAACCTCTCCTCGCTCTCCTTCTGCGCCGCCTCGGCCTTCTTCCGTTCAGACACCTCGGCTGTAAGCTCCGCGGTCCTTTCCCTGACCCTCTCATCAAGGAGGTCGTTCAGCGCCTTCAACTCCTCCTGCGTCCTGTTGAGCTCCCTGTTCTGGAGTATCGCGTTCTCGTAGGTGGCAAAGAGGAGGCTCAACGCCTGCCCGCGTCCGGACCTTATCGAGTAGACCTTCCCGCCGTACATGACCTCAACGGATTTATCATCGGGGTTATTCCTGTACTGCACCGGGTTTTCCAAAAGAAAGGCTATCTTCGAGAGGAGATACGCAGGGTCGTACGGCTTCGTCATGTAGTTGTCGGCCCCGGCGTTCAAACCATTAATTATGTCCTCTATTACATCCTCGGCGCCGGCATGGCGGGTAAGGAGTATGAGAGGTATCTCGCTCGTCGGAGGGCTCTCCCGTATCCGCCTGCACATCTCGTAGCCGTCCATGACCGGCATGGCCGCATCGCTTACGATGACGGCGGGCTTTCTCTCCTTTATGAAATCGAGCCCCTCGGCCCCGTTCCTGGCGGCCCTTACGGAGTAGCCGTTGTCGACAAGGAGCCTTTTAAGCAAGGAGGCCCTCTCATCGCTGTCCCCTACTATGAGTATCTCTTTTCCTGGCTCCATCTCCCGCCTTTCACGTCGGTCCTTAAGACAGTAACCTGCGGGACCGGCAACCTGCGGCCCGCGTCCTCGTCAGTTTTTTGAGTTTTCCCGGGGAGTGCAGTTGCGCGATGATGGCGTGTGATTGGATGAGGTTCAGATAGCCTGCAAAGGGATGACTTAAAAGACGGGGACGGAGAGAGGCGGCTTCAAAGGCATGGGTATAATCTTCCTGCTGAACGCGCAATCCCGTCACCTCGGAGACAAACCCCGATATGAGTTTCAGCCTTTTTCCATCCATCTCGAAGTACAATGGGGCACGCCGTCATGTCCCATCCTTTGCATGGTGGTTTTTTTTGTGCGGGACGCCCCGTCGTCAGGGCCTGACCGCGCTTGAATCTTAATTAAGGAAGCTCTGAAAAATTAAATTCCGCTGTCATTCCGAGGGAGCAGAGCGACCGAGGAATCTTATAGCCGGTTGATTTTCCGTGATACAAGATTTCTCGCTCTGCTCGAAATGACGGAAAAAAGAATAAATCAGAGGTTCCTTAAAGCATTGCTTACAATATTTATACCTCAAAACCTGTTTAACGTCAAATGGTTATGTGAAGGATATCCATGGCGGATTGAGGCTGGCGATTTAAACTTATCAAATGCGGGATATATGTGATATCGCTCTTTCAGGCGCGCTCGACCCTGTCCCTGCCCGCCTCCTTGGCCCTGTAAAGCGCGTCGTCGGCCTTCTTTAAGAGGTCTTCCGCCGTAGCGGCGTCCTCGGGGCAGGAGGCGACCCCAAAGCTCATGGTGAGGGCCCCTTCGGGTTGATCCGACTCGTTAGGGAAGACCTTTTCCCTTACCCTCGCCCTTATCCTCTCGGCCATGAGGCACGCCTCTTCTTTACCCGTCTCAGGGAGTATTATCGAAAACTCCTCGCCGCCGTATCTCGCGAGGAGGTCTTGACCCCTTATCCCTTCCTTAAGGCTCTCGGCCACCCCCGCGAGGACCGCGTCCCCTGCCGGGTGCCCGTTAAGGTCGTTGTAGCTCTTGAAGTGGTCTATATCGGACATTATGAGGGAGAGCCTTTTGCCGTACCGGGCCGAGCGCTTTAGCTCGTCTTCAAGCCTCTCGGCAAAGTGCCTGTGGTTGTACGCGCCTGTGAGCCCGTCGGTTATGGAGAGAGCTAACAGACGCCCGTTCGCCTCGTTCAGCTCCTTTGTCCTTTCGGCTATCTTTTTTTCGAGCTCCGCGTAGGACTCGCCGAGCCTCCCGGCCATGCGGTTGAACTCGTCGGCGAGGAGGTTCATCTCGATGCCGTCCTTTATATCTACCCTGTGGCCGAGGTCTCCGTTCCCTATTATCGCCGCGCCTTTCGTGAGCTCGTCTATGGGCCTCAATATCGAACGGAAGAGGTAGGCGGCGACGCCCACGATTGCGAGGAAAGAAACGGCCGCCACGGCAAAGAGTATTGCGTCGACCTTGTGCCGGAGGGTCGAGGCGGCCTCGACCCTGGAGGACATCTCATCCCTTTTTCCCAGATATACCCTGTCGAGGTGGTTGGCTATGATGTCGAGGGCGAGGGCGTCTATCTCCTCCATCAGCGCCGCGTCGCGCCTGTTATGTGCGTCCGGGGGGCTTGCCAGGACATGCATGGACTTCTCTTTGAGGAGACCGAACTTCTTCTCAGCCTCTTTTATCCCCTCGTCATACATCCCCGCGCCCTTAAGCAGAGCGAACCTCTCCTCAACATCCTTAACGAGACCGACGAACCTCCCCTTCTCGGCCGGGTCGCCGGTTATGAGGTAGTCGTTCGCCGGCATAACCGCCATGTCGAGGGAGAGCTTCAAGTCGGATATGTACTTCAGATCGCGGGAGGCGGCCTCCACGTCCATCATGCCGTCGTAGATGAGGTTCCTGTTGTAAAGGGAGAGGGCGCCGAGGAAGGAGAGGAGCGCGAAGACGATGGAAAAACTCGATATTATCTTGGTCCGCAACGATATCGACATGAAAATCCCTGATGAGTGGAATTTACCGTCCAGACGATAGGTACTTTAGCAGACTTAGGATACGAAACAAAGAGGGAGGAGCAGGAAAACGGATGTTTTCACCCGCCGGTTATGAAAGAAGAGCCGGATAGACCGGGGAGTTACCTCTTGCCCAGGACCGAGGAGACCGGCAGGGGCTCTGTAAGCTCTATGCCGGAGATAACCGCGCCTTCAGCCGAGCGGGACCATTTGACGCGCCCGGTCCTTTTAAGGTCAAACCCCTTTATATAGACCCCTGCGGCCTCGTCCGCGCCCTTCGGCTCTCCCGGGTACTTGAGCTTTATCCCTCTCTCCGAGATGTCGAGGATCCTTGCGGAGAAGCTCGCAACGCCTCCGCCGAACTCGACCGTGCAGTCGGCAACGAACGCGAACCTCTGGCTCATCCTCTTCGGCCAACTGCATACTGAATACGCAAGAGGGTTCAGGCATTCGTCGACGGTCTCGAGGAGCTCCTTTACCCTGAACGGCTTTGCTATAACTTTCCTGCCGAGCCCCTTCAAGACCGGCCCGTCGGCCCCTCCGGGGATATCCCCTGTCATGAAGAAGAACCTGTCTTTGAGGTACTGGAACTCGCGCATGACCGAGAGAAAGAGCCCGATGCCGTCGAGAAGAGGCATGTTTACGTCGGAGATGACGAGGTCGTAGGTCTCAGCGGAGAGCCGCTCGATAGCCTGCATCCCGTTTGACGCGGTTTCTACGGTGTACCCGCTGTTTGTGAGGATTTCCACGCAACAATCGCGGATGAGTTCGTCGTCATCCACGATAAGTATCTTCTTGGACCTTATCGCCATTAATGTTCCCCCGAGTACGCTTTCCTGCTTTAGTATACCACTTTTCCAAAAAAAAGTGTTGACCGGGTGAAACTTACGATGTAAACGAAAAGCCGTCTATGAGGACGTAGGGGACCGAGACCGAGCCGAGAGGGAAGGACCCGTTGGGGTAGACCGCCGTCTCCCTTGAGACCGCCTCGATCCTCCGGAAGGCCTCCAGGATGTTCTCGGTGAACCTCATGGGTCTGAGCGCGTGCTTTACAACGCCATCTCTTACGAGGAACGTCCCGTGCCTCGTCATCCCGGTCATTAACGTCTCCCTCGGGTTCAGAAGCCCGTTCACATAATGGAAAGATTTCACCAGTATGCCGTCGCCGAGGAGTCCGGGCATGTCAATGGCCGCGACGTCTCCCCCTTCCATGAACAGGTGATCGGGGAACGGCCCCTCATTGTCACCGGGGAAGGGCGCGTGGCCGGTCGATTCCCCTCCTTCGATTGACGCCGTCAGGCTGTCGTAGGCTACACCTGAAGCCACGCCCCTTTCTATGAGAGGGAGCCTCTTTTTGGGCGCGCCCTCGAAGTCGAAGGGGATCGCCATGCCTTTCGCGTCGAGCCCGTCGTCGTATATGGTCACCTTTCCCCCTGTCACGGCCTCTCCGATCCTCCCGCTTAAAAAGCCTGTCCCGTCATGGAAGGACTTTGCGCCGAAACCCGTGTATGAGAGCCAATGGACGAGTTCGCTTACGGCTGATGGCTCCAACAGCACGCGGTATACGCCGGGAGGCGTCTCCTTCGGGGAAGCAGACTTAAGGCACGTCTCCGCTGAGGCGCGCATAAGACCCTTTATGTCTATCCTGGAGATATCGTTCGATACGGCGGACTCGAACCCCGAGGCCTCTCCAAAAGACGCTACGGCACTTAAATGAGCGAAGGTATACGGGTGGTAGGCCTTCAGGCCTCTGGAATTCACGATAACGGCCTCTCCGACAACGGTAGCGAGCGCACCGGAAAGACTGACGCCGGACACGAGCGCCTCCCTGAACCCGGAGGCTATGAGCGAAGCCTTCTCGTCATAAGAGGCGCGCGCCGTTGATTCGAAAAAGGAGCTCACCGGCGCATAGCGGCATGGCCCGGGGGGTTTCAACAGGAACGGCTCCTCTCTCGTGGCGCGCCCTATCGCCAACGCCTCGTCAAGGCACTTGTCCAACGCGGACCGATCAAGGGAGTTTGTCGAGGCGACCCCGATCTTCCTGCCTATCAGGACCCTTATATGGAAAGACGCGTCGGATACGGATATGCCCTGGTGGAAGCGCGACGAGGAGAACCGCATCGTCGAGGACGACCCCCGGTTCGCTACGAACTCGATTGAATCCGCCTGCGCGCTCGCCGCTATCCTCTCTCCCTCATCAATCAGCCTGTCTTTCAGCAGTCCGTCCATCAGGGTTTTCCCACCCCCACCTGCACTGACCTGAAACGCGCGGGGCAGGCGCCGTGGCCTACATGGGCTACCTGCATCGGCTCTCCCTTTGCGCAACTGTTCAGCCCCCATATCCTCCATTCGCTCTTGCCGCATACGGCGTCGCAGGATGCCCAGAACCCGGGGGTATTGCCGTAATATACGGGGTTCCTGAACGCCTCTTTGACCTTTCCGTTCTTTATCTCCCAGGCTATTTCCGCCCCGAACTGGAAGTTAAGCCTCCTGTCGTCTATCGACCAGCTCCTGTTCACCGACATGAGGATGCCGTCTTTGGTGTCGGAGACGAGGTCGTCTAGCGTCCCTTGCCCCGGCGTTATGCAAACATTGCTCATCCTTATCAATGGGAGCCCTCCCCAGCCCTCGCCCCTCATCGAGCCGTTCGATACGCCTCCGACGACGAGGGCGGTCTCGCGGGAGGTAAGGTAGCCGGTGAAGACGCCGTCTCTTACGATATCGACCCTCTGCGCCCTCACCCCTTCGTCGTCAAACCTGTAACTCCCGGCCCCACCCGACTCGTTCGGGTCGGCGTAGATATTCACTATCGGAGAGCCGTACCTGAACGACCCCAGTTTATCAGGCGTAAGGAAGCTCCCGCCGGCAAAGCCAAGCTCGGCGCCGAGCGCCCGGTCGAGCTCGGCGGGGTGGCCGCACGACTCGTGTATCTGTAACGCGAGCTGTGGGCCGTCTATGATTATGTCCCTTGCGCCGGACGGGCACTCGCGCGCGGATACGAGGGAGCGGGCCTCGGCAGCGACCCTCGGGAGGCTCCCCATGAAGTCGAGCTCCTCTATCAGCTCGTAGCCGCGCGTGGCGAAGAGCCCGTGGTGTCCGTCCGGGTACGAGCGGACCTCTGCGTCGTCGTTGTCCCCGGCTATGACGTGATAGCCGCCGCCGCTCGTCAATATGGTCTGCGAAATGAGCGCGCCCTCGGTACTGCAAAACTCCTTTTCGGCCCTTGAGAATTCAAGGAAGGCCTCTGCGGATGAAATCCCCTTTTCCTTCAACGCCGCGCCGGTGACCCCGGCGATCAAAGATATTTTTTTGTCGGAGGCGACGCTGAAGGGGTCGATTTCGTACGGTGTCGCATAGCTCTCGACGAACGGCTCCGAAACCGAGAGGCGCACCTTTCCCGTATTCACGACGGAGAACGCCCTTGCCATGGAGAGCGCCTCTTTTGCGGCCTTCATGGCGCTCTCCTCGGTTACGATGTTCGTCGCGGCAAAACCCCATGCCCCCTTATATAAGACCCTTATGCCGACGCCGGCGGAAGTGTCGGTCGAAAAGCCTTCGACCTCTCCGCCCTGCGCCTGCATGGACTCCGTAGTTATACGCTCGTGTCTTATGTCGGCGTAGTCCACGCCGAGTTTTTTCAGGCGCGCCAGTATGGAAACGAATATCCCCTTCATGCCACTGTACCGGAAAGCGGCCCCTTTATGCCGTCTTTAAGGCCCTCTTCAGAGAGCCTCAAGACCGGCATGAGGCCGCCCTGCTGGGCGACGTTCACTACACCCTCCCTCGATACCCTGCCGAGGACCGCCGTGCCGTCCGGCGTCGATGATATCCCGTAGACGATGTTATGGTCCTCGAAGCCTAAGGCCCCGTCCTCAAGCACCGGGAACTTCGTTATCTCCGGAGGCGAGTATGCCTGCACGACCCAGTCGCCGCGTATTGCCTCGTCTATCGTCCTATCCCATTCGGAAGGGGAGAGGTTCCTGCCTATGGTTACGCCGTAGCCGCCGCAGAGGCGGTCGGGCTTCAGGACAAGCGACTCCCTCTCTCTTCTCAGGAGGCGCACGAGGTCCGCTTCGCGGCCGTCGGGGCCGAGTGTCTTTCTTTCGCCCACGACCCTCGTCCACGGGAGGTGTCTTTTGAATATGGCGGCGTCCGTCGGATTCAAATACGCGTCGAACTCGCCTCCCGCGAGGACCTCCCACATGGCCTTGTGGTCGAAGTCGCCCGTAAGGGACGAGATGACCTGGTTCTTTTCGAAGGCGAGCCTTATGCCTTTTGTATCCCCGCCTTCCCGCTCCATCTCGATTATCTCCCTCGCCTCGAAGTTCCTGTATACGATGTCCACGGGCGTGTCCCTGTACCAGACTTCGCCCCTCTTTTCATATAACTCCCTCGGGTCGGCAAGGAAAGCGTTAACGCCGCTGGACCGCAGGTGCTCTACGATGTAGGGCCCCTCTGTAATCCCCTCCTCGGCGGTCGTGTCCTCTGAAAATACGAAGTTGAGAGTGGTCCGTCCTATGGCTCTGGCGTGCCTGGCGGCGAGGAGGCAAAGGAGTTCTCTCGCGTCAGGGCCCCTCGTTACGCGGGGGAGGAGGGCGGTCTCCTTCAAAAACGGCGCTACCTCCTCGAGGAAGAGCCGCTCGGCCGTCGGGCCGTAGTGTATGCCGCCGACGGCGCAGGCGTTTATCTCGAATATGGAGATGCGGTTGCGCCAGTCCGGCTCATCCATCGACAGGTGCGCGTCAAGCCTGTACCAGAGGGGGTCCGGGGACTTCGGGTCCCTTCTTACGGACCTTATCCACGCCCCTTCCTCCTCCTCGAACGGGAGCATCTTCCGAAGCCTGTCGTCTTCGCTCCACGCCCTGCTTACGGCCTCCATGCCGCGCTGGAGCGCGTAGGCGACGACGCTTAGATGATTCAACTGTTCCGACGTAAAGACCGCTGGTATAAGCATGAGGTGGATCGCCTCTACGAGGCCCCCCGCCCTCTGGTAGGTGAAGCCGCGCTCCCGCGATTCAACCGCGAGGGCGTCGAAGAGTGCTATCGCGTCTCCGTAGCCGAGGCCGGCGACGGAAGCGGCTATTTTTTGGCGGTAATCGCGCGCGAGTGCGCCGGGGCCCATGGCAATCCTCTTGGAATCAGGTTTTTTTGCTCGTTTGAGCAGGGCGTAAAGACAGGGCCATCGAAGGGGTCCTGGCGGCGTCAATCCGGCACATGGCTATCAACTACCATAACGGGGCCTCGCAGTCAAACCATAAGAGATTACCGGCGCCAGGGAGGTTGATCAAGAGGGGCCTCCGTGGATGACGGCGCTCCACGACCGTATCGCTGGCTCCGCCCCGATGTGACCCAAGTCACGCCCCTGCCGAGAAAAACACCGTAAAATATATGGACGGTTACGCCGACAAATGTTTAAATAAATGATGCCGCCCCATTGGGAGGCGGCCAAAAAACACACACTTACGGAGCCGCAACTAATTGACCTCCATCATCTCAGTAGCCATCATATTGCTGGCCATAGCCCTTTACCTGAGCATCATCTCCAGAAAATCAAAAAAGGTGAAGAAGAAGGTCGCCCTCGCCGAGGAGTACGGCTTCCGCGAGCCTACGACGATCCACCCGAAGATAGACCCCTCAAAATGCATAGGGAGCGGCGCGTGCGTGAAGGCCTGCCCTGAAAAGGACATCATAGGCCTCATAGGCGGCAAAGGCGGGCTCATAAACGCCTCGCACTGCGTCGGCCACGGCGCGTGCGCCGAGGCCTGCCCCGTTGGCGCGATCGCGCTCGTATTCGGCACCGAGACTCGCGGCGTGGATATACCGTATGTCACCCCGGACTTCGAGACGAACATAAAAGGCATCTTCATAGCCGGAGAGCTCGGCGGCATGGGGCTCATAAAGAACGCCATCACCCAGGGGCGTGAGGCCGTCGAATACATCTCCTGCAGGATCGGGGCGGACAAGGGGCGCGCCGAGGCGTACGACGTGGTCATAATAGGCGCCGGCCCAGCTGGCGTCGGCGCCTCGCTGATGGCCTCAAAAAAGGGCCTTAAGTTCGTGACCATTGAACAGGGCGACGTCGGCGGCACTGTTTTCAATTACCCCCGCCACAAGATAGTGATGACCTCCCCGGTCGATCTCCCGCTATACGGGAGCGTGAAGCTGCGCGAGACGACGAAAGAAGCGCTCCTCGACCTCTGGACCTCGGTCATCAAAAAGACCGGGCTGGAGATAAGGACCGGGGAGAAGATGACGGGGCTTGCGAGGGAGGCCGACGGTTTCAGAGTGAAAACGTCAAAGGGAGAGTACCCGGCGAGGAACGTCATCCTCGCCATAGGCAGGCGCGGGACGCCCAGAAAGCTCGACGTCCCAGGCGAAAAACTGCCAAAGGTCACCTACAGCCTCCTCGACCCGGAACAGCACAGGGACCATCACCTCCTTGTCGTCGGCGGCGGGGACAGCGCCATAGAGGCCGCCATCGCCCTCGCCAAACAGCCCGGGAACAAGGTGTCCCTTTCATACCGCGGAGACTCCTTCAAGCGCATAAAGCCGATGAACAAGACGCGGCTCGACGAGGCGGTATCCAAAAAGTCGGTGACAGTCATACTCAATTCAAATGTTAGGGAGATAAGAGAGAAGGACGTCAGGATCGAAACGGAGGGCAATGAGGCGGTCATCAATAACGATTACGTCTATATCTTCGCGGGCGGAGAGCTCCCGAACGAGTTCCTGCTCTCCATCGGGATTAAGATAGAAAAGAAGTTCGGGACCGAGTAACTCCCGAATAAATCCGTGTAATCTCCATCTGAAACCGGATATTGCCGACAAGACCTGCTAGAACTTGAGCGCGAGGCGGGTAAGAAGGCTGTTGACCGTGTAGTCTTCCGCGTACTCCCCGTTGTACGAGAGCGTAAACGTCCACCTCCTCGACATGTAGAGGTAGCCTGAGAGGCCGTAAGACCATGTCCGGGCCGTATCCGAGGCCGTGTATCTGCTCAGGCTGTACGAGCCGTTCATGACGAGCTGGAATACTTCCTGGAAGACCCTTGAGGCCTCGATATCGTAAGAGTTGTACTCGCCGCCGAACCCGTCGCTCAGGGACGCCCCGAGGTTCAGGCTCACGCCGGTCCTCCCGATACCGTCGATGTTCACGCCGGTCTTGTATGTCATCCCGTCCTTGTAGCCTTCCTCAAGGCTCGCGTAATCGCGGTTCTGCCTCTCGACCCTCGCAAACAGGTTGTACTTGTCCTTGAAACGGTAATTAAATGCGAGGTAATACGAGCGCTCGGAGCCGGGGTCGACCTCCTCGTCGGTAGAGGCGTAGAGCTGAACGGACTTGAACTGGTTGTACCCGACGCTCACGCCCTTGTTCGGGGCGGGCTTGAAGGAGAGATCAAGGAGGCCGTTCGTGAGCGAGATACCCGTTGACCTCTGGTCGATGTCAGCGGTCAAGAGACCGAGGAGCGTGATCTTCTCCTTCACATAGGTGGTCTGGCTGTAGAAGTACTGTCTGTCGGTCGCGCCCTTGTACATGGTGTGGGTGAAAGCGGCGTTCGTCGAGAGAGAGTCGGACTTGTAGTACGCGTACGCGCCTCCGGAAGCGAAATCCGTCGTAAACATCTCGGAGTACGGGTCCGGGCGCAGGCCCAGGAACGAGCCGAGGCCGTACTTATCCCATTGATAGACCGCGTTCACGCCGTCCACGCGCTCGGTGAATAGTTCCTTCGGCCAGACCCTGCCGAAGGCGACGTAGACCGATTTTCCAGAGTAGTCGAAGTTAAGTACGTCTATGCGGGCGTCTTCGCTGGAGCTATCATAAGTGCCGAGGTTAAGCCGCTCCCTGCCGTCGAAGTGCAGGGCCCACGCGCCGCTCTTGTCAAGCTTCGTCATGTCGAGCTTAAGGCGCGTCGTGAGGAGATGCTGGTACCCGTCGTCGGACGTGTCATTAAGGTAATAGTCCTCGATGGAGAGGCTCCCCTTTGTCTCGGCTGAGAGCGCCTGTCCGCCCAGGAGCACAACAAAGAGCGGCGCCAGGAGCGGGGCGAGCCTTCTTTTCATATATTCGGTCTTCATCGCCTTCCCTTATTTTTTGCCGCTCGGATGACAGCTCAGGCATACCGAGTCCGAAGTCGTATTGTGCGTCTCGGCACCGACGGACTTGTGGCAGTTGATGCAGTTGCCGGTCGCGTAACTCATGGACGGGTGGCAGTCCGAGCACTGGGAGTACCCCTTGTGGCTGGACGGGAACGTAGTGAGAGACGAGTGGTTTATCTTCGTGGAGGTCCATGTCGGGTAGCTGTGGCAGGTCTCGCAGGTAGTCCCGAAGGCGCTCGCGTAGGTCGTGTGCGCCGACGGCGCGTCTGACGTATGGCACGACGAGCAACCGGTCGTCACGGTGTGCGACCAGGTCCATGTCGGGTACTTGTGGCAATTCTCGCAGGTAGTCGAATACGTCGCAGTGTTCGACGTGTGGGTAGACGGCCTTTCGTTCAAGTGGCATGACGAACAGCCGGTCGTCGCCGTGTGAGAGTACGTCCATGTCGGGTACTTGTGGCAGTTCTCGCAGGTAGTCGAATACAAGGTGGTGTTCGACGTGTGGGTCGAGGGTCTCTCACTCAGGTGGCACGACGAACAGCCGGTCGTCGCCGACGTATGATTGTGCGAACTCCACGTGGCCGTGGAGGAATGGCATAGCTCGCAGGTCGTCGGGTACTTGGACGGGTTCGACGAGTGCGATCCGGGCCTCTCGCTCAAGTGGCACGATGAGCACCCGGTCGACGTGGATATGTGCTTGGACGTCGACCACGAGACCGTCGAGGTATGGCAGTTCTCGCAGGTCGTCGGGTACTTGGACGGGTTGGACGTGTGCGAAGACGGCCTCGAGCTCAGATGGCATGACGAGCACCCCGTCGTCGCCGACGTATGCTTGTGCGAGCTCCACGACGCCGTCGAGGTATGGCAGTTCTCGCAGGTCGTCGGGTAAGACGAAGGGTTGGACACGTGGCTCGAAGGCCTGTCGTTCAGGTGGCATGACGAGCACCCGGTGTTCGCGGTTGAGTGCCTGAATACCCAGGAGACGAAGTTGGTCGCGTGGCACTGGGCGCAGTCCTGGCTGTAACCGCGGGAGAGGTGGTTCGGCGCGCTCGAATACGACGAGAGGTGGCAGTTGACGCAGACCCTCGATGTCGCCCTGTACTGGCGGTTCCTGTGGCAATCCTGGCACTCGGCCGACCTGTGCCTGCCGGAGAGCGGGTAGGACGTCGAAGAGTGCTTGAACTTGCTTAGCGCCCAGGAACGCTCCGTGTGGCACTCAGAGCACTCCGAGCCGAACTGGTTCCTGTGCGGGTCCGTGTGGCACTGGTTGCAGAAGCGCGACAGGAACCTGTACTCGTCCTTTTTCGTGTGGCACGCGCCGCATACGAGGTCGTTATGGACGCCGGAGAGCGCGAACCCGGCCTTTTTCGCGTGGTCAAAGGCCCTCGGCCTCCAGTCCGCCTGTGTATGGCATGAGTTGCACTCCTCCTTGAACTTGCCCTTGTGGACGTCCTTGTGGCAGTCTATGCACTTCTCGGCCTTGGTCTTGTAGCTCTTGTTCCTGTGGCACTTGTCGCACGGCGTCGTCTTGTGCGCGGCGACGAGCGGGAACTTCGTCTTCGCGTTATGGTCGAGGGTTATCTTCTTCCAGTCAAGGGCAGTGTGGCAGTTCGCGCAAACAGCCCCGAGCTCGTCCTTGTGGGCGTCGTCCTTCCTGTGGCAGTCGACGCATTCCGCCGGCAGCGGCTTGTACTTGCCCTTTATATGGCACTTCGCGCACTCGACCTTGCCGTGCTTGCCTTCGAGCCTGTAACCGGCGTACGTCGGCGCGTTGTGGTCAAAGGAGGCCGACTTCCAGTCCTTGACCGTATGGCACGCCTCACACCTCTGCTTTGCGAACTGGCCGTTGTGCTCGTCCTTATGGCAGTCCAGGCACTGTTTGTAGATAAGCGGCTTGTATTTGCCCTCCACGTGGCACTTGTCGCATTTGGTCTGAAGGTGTTTGCCTTCGAGCCTGTAACCTGGGTACGCCGGAGCGTTGTGCTCGAAGGACGTCGCCTTCCAGTCCCTTACCGTGTGGCACGATTCGCAGGTCTGCCCCTTGAACTGCCCCTTGTGCTCGTCCTTGTGGCAGTCCAGGCACTGTTTGTAAGGCAGGGGCTTGTACTTGCCGTCCACGTGGCACTTCGCGCAATCGACCTTGATGTGCTTGCCTTCGAGCCTGTAACCGGCGTACGCAGGAGCGGCATGGTCGAATGAAGTCGTCTTCCAGCCCTTGACCGTGTGGCAGGACTCGCATGTCTTGCCCGGGAACTGCTTCTTGTGCGGGTCGTTATGGCAGTCCAGACACTTGCCTGAGGGGATCGGCTTGTACTTCCCCTTCACATGGCATTTGTCGCACTGGGTCGTAAGGTGCTTGCCTTCAAGCCTGTACCCCTTGTACAACGGCGCGTTGTGGTCGAACGAAGTCGTCTTCCAGTCCTTTACCGTGTGGCATGACTCGCAGGTCCTGCCAATGAACTGGCCCCTGTGCGTGTCCTTGTGGCAGTCCAGGCACTTTTTAAACTCTATGGGCTTGTACCTGCCGCTTACGTGACATTTCGCGCATTTTACGTCAATATGCCTGCCTTCGAGCGGGTACGCGGAGCCTGTCTTGTGGCTGAAGAGCGTTATGTCCTTCCAGCCCTTCAGGTTATGGCACTTCGAGCAGTCCTCTCCGAGCTGTTTCTTGTGCTCGTCCTTGTGGCAGGAGACGCACTCGGTCGACGCTACGGAGTAGGCGCCCTCCTTCTTGTGGCACTTGGCGCACTGGACGGCCGCATGCTTGTCTTTAAGGGGGTACTCGGTTTTGGCGTGGTCGAACTTCTCTTTTTCAAAGACGATCATCTTGTACGACCTGCCCTTGTGGTCGGCGTGGCACTTGATGCAGGGGTCCTTGATATTGGCGTGAAGGCCCTTGCCGCCTTTCATCTTCGCCGAGAGCTTGTCGTGGCAATCGAGGCACTTGGAGTCCGGTATGCCGCCGCCCATCCTGTGGCATTGGGTGCAGTTGCTTATCCCCTCGTACTTGGAGTGGGCCGAGGCGAGGTCCCCCGGGCTTATAAGGGAGCCCCCCCCGCCGTCCTCGGCCGAAGCGGACGCTGAGGCGAAAAGGAGCGCCAGGATGAGAAGCAACGCATGCATAATTCTTGTTTTTTTCAATTTTATTTTCCGTTTGGTCCCTGGATGAAAGGCGGGATCATTTATTGGGGAAGGCCGGACTAAACCGGCCTGAACATGTAATAGACGGCTATGTGCACGAACATGATGAGGAACATGACTATGGCGAGCGGTATATGCAGGACGTGCCAGTAGTGGAGGAGCCTCTGGGACGTGGCGAGAAAGTTCCTCTTCCTTATGAGCGCGGACTTCCTTGAGAGGAGCGTTCCGAGCGCGTCCCTCACCCTCGGCGGGAGTTCGTAATCGCGCTTAAGCTCCCTCTTTATGCGCCTCACCTTGAGCCTGTTGGCGGTGTCGTTCCACATCATGTAAAGGAGCGCTTTTACCGGGCCTATCGATTGGGCCTTCTCCGGAGAGGTTATCTCGGATAAGAACGCGCCCGCCTTCAACCCTTTTGAGCGGAGATCTATCTCGGCCTCAAGCCCCGTTATGAGGCGCTCTATATCCTTTTCCTTCAGCTCCGCGCCTGTCATCGACCTCGGTATCTGCAGATAGATGTATCTGCCGAGGACGCCGAATACGGCCGTCACTACCATGCACCAGAAACTCGTCCCTATGATCCCGTTGAACTTGAAGGTGGTGTGGAAGACGATCAGGACCGGCCCCATGACGCCGAGGAACATGTGCCCGTTCAGCCATATCCTCATCGAGCCGAGCCTTCCCAGAAGCCCGCCCCTTTTCCGGAGCGTATAGACCATCATGAGAAGCATCATCGCGCTCCCTATCCAGCCGAAAAGGAGCCAGAGCCCGCTGGAAGGCTCGTACTCCACGGGGATGGATTTCAGGTAACCGAGCGCGTGCGCGAATGAAAGGAGGCTCATGTGCCTGAGCCCGGCCTGGGTAATGGACTCGTAGATAAGGACTGCGGTCAGGAAGAGGACCGATATGACGAGGAACGGCTCAAAGGCCCTCTTATCAACGGCGCCTGCCTTCTGCCTTGATACGGGGGCCGCGCGCTCCCCGGCCACGAGCTCGACGGCCTCCCGCGGGGGGCTGGGGACGACTTCAAGCGTGAAGCGGCTCGTCCCAGGTTCTTCTTTTTTGAGCACTGAGGTCCTCATAGTGTCTGCGAACAATATACAAAAACCGGCGGATGATTAATGTAACCTGGATTACATTGTCTTTGAATATTCGAGCGTTTTTTGCGTTCAAAGCGCCATTAACGCCTTTGTAAAGGCGTCCCTGACTGGTTTGAGAAACAGCCTTGGCGGATACAAAAAGGCCCGCAGGGTGTCTGCGGGCCGTGTGTTCCGGGACAAGGCTGTTTGCGGAGAATTTTTCATCTATGACGCCGCCCGCGAAAGGCGGAAAAATTGGAGGCGGCGAGCGGATTCGAACCGCTGAATGGCAGTTTTGCAGACTGCTCCCTTACCACTTGGGTACGCCGCCCTTACGTCGATACTATAATAAGCCGGGGTCGAGTTTGTCAAGATAAAACAGGGTCGTTAGTCCGTTCCGGGGCGGACCGGCGGCCGCTTACGCGCCCTTTCCCTTCAATGAACGCCCTCATCTCCCCGTCGGGCCGGTCTTGCCGCCCCATATCCCGAGCCCTTCCGCGCGCGCTGAGGCCTCCGCGGCCTTGAACGCATCGGCGAACATCGTCCCGCACGGAGGTATCAAGAGCTTTCGCGCGAGCCCTTCTTTTAAGAGGGCCTCGTTCACGAATACGCCGTCCGCGTATACCCAGGCAAGGAGCCTGCCGTATTTGTCCAGCCTCTCCCTGTCGCAGAAGACGAGCACGACCTTTTTGCCCTTTACGAGAGAGCGGTTCCTGTATTTGGCCTCACGGTAGAATGGCTCGCCGCGCTCAGGGGTGTCTATCCCGAGATACCTTACGGTGTCCCCGCCGGGCACGGCTATCGTGTCGCCGTCTATGACGTATTTTACGTAGGTATCCTTCTCTGAGGCCTCTGAAAGGCAAGGGGCCGCTGAGAGGATTATGAAAAAAACAAGAAGTGTTTTTAAGCGGCCGGCCACGGGCTTAAAGCTACCATTTTTCCCTTAACTTCCTCATCTCCGCCTGCAAGGCCTTTATCTCCTGCTGTATCATGGCGCAGTCGGCTTGAGAGCCCTTCGATATCTCCATCGTGATGTCGTCGAGCCTCTTTGATAAAGCCGAGTTAAGGAGGTTGTATTCCCTGCTCATCTCCTCGAACCTGCCGATGCAGTCGTTCACGTGCTTCGCGAAGTTCCTGATGTGGAGGTCGTCCTTGGTCCTCATTGAGAGGCGCCTCGAGAGGTTGCCGGCGGATATGAGCTTCATCTCGTACTCGAGCCGAACGAACGGGCCGATGAGCCTGTGTGTGTAAAAGACCGCGAGGAGGATGACTATGGCGACATAGCCTATTACGAGCAGTATGCCGAGTATCGGAGTATCGAGGCCGTAGTGCCGGCTTAAAAGGGATGAGAGGGCCTGTAGCGACATCCCCCCGAGCAAGGCGAGGACTATGAGGAGCGCGACGGAGAACTGCAACTCCCTCGCGCAGAAGTACCTCTGCCTGATATGCCCTGATTTTAAGGAGTCTTCCTTCTGCATCATTGGGCCCTGAATAAAGGTGTTTTCGCCTCAGAATATAATACACCCTGCGGCATAATTGTCAAGGTTCGGCGCGCGCCAACGGCCTATTTTACATTCATTTTTTGTTTTATCGGAATAAGCGCCGTGGTTAAAAGACAGGCGTGTCTCTTAAACCGTTCCCGCACTAAAAAACGATGAATTACCTTGACTACTCGCCCCCATGAACTTAATATGATAAATGTCCGCTGAATAGGCGCGGGCTTTTTTCTCAATTGGCGCAAAAAGGGCGGGAAAAGACGCAAAGGGGGAGACCATGAAAGAGAAGATAGTCAGGATAGAAAAGGGGCTCGAGGGCGTGGCCCTCCCCGAGGACTACCTCCGTTTCCTCGAGCTCATCCCGGGGGCCGAGGTCGAGGTGAAGCTCGACAAAAAGAGGAAATGGATAATACTGCGCCCCATGCACGGCGAGGACTTCATCGAGCACTTCAGGGACTCCATGGAATCGATGGCATGAAGATATACAGGCTCCCTCTGCTCGCCGAACTCAATCCCAATAACGAATACTCGCTCGGTCCCGATGAAATCGGCGGGACCGTCTACCTCACCTACGGCAGGCTCCGCCCGAAAGAGACCTCTAAGAGCCTCTCTCCCGGCGCGGGCGGGGAGGAGATCATATGCGTCCTCAAGGGGTCTATCCGGGTAAACAGCGGCAAGACGTCTTTCACGATCGGCGCGGGCGAGGCCTTTCACTCGAAAGAGGCGCAGGTCTTCCTCCTCGACAACGTCGGCGACGATGAGGCGGTCTACATAAGCGCCGGAAGCGTCTCTCCGAAGGCTGAGACGACCGAAGCAATAAAACCCGAAAGCAGGGACGAAGAGGCCGAAACAATCGCCGGAGCGCTTGACGTCGAAGAGTACGAGATATCGATGGACGACGGACCAGGAGACGAAGAGGAAAAGGCGGGCTGAGTACTTAAAAAACCGTTCAGCAATAAACTACCACGTGCAAAGCTACCGGCATCTCCTTATACCTCCCCTCCCTTGACGGGAGGGGATTGAGGGGAGGGTGAAATCTTTCTTCACCCCCGCCAAAATCGTAGGGGAGAGATTTAGAATGCCGCGGAAAGCCGCAGGGTATTAGACTAAAAAAACGCCGGCGCGAAAGCGTCCGGCGTTTGGCATTTCAGAGGCTGAATTTTTTCAGATAAACAGCTTGAGTCAGGCGACGGATTTAAGCCCCTCACCCTCCGCCCTCTCCCACAAGGGAAGAGGGGACTATCACGCCTCCTCGATGATCCTTACAACGCTCTCTTCCTGGCCTATGGCCATGATATGCGCGCCGTGGCAGAACTTTTTGAGCTCCCGCACCTGTCTTGAGGCTATCTCTATGCCCTTCTCAAGCTGGTCGGAGGCCCCTTCAAGCTCATCTATGAGATTCTGAGGCACGTGTACCCCGGGGACGTTCGCGTTAAGGTAGTTGGCCATCTTCGCGGACTTAAGCAGGAGTATCCCGCCGAGTACGGACGCCTCTGTTTTTGCCGCCCCGTCGAAGAACCTCTTGAACTTGTCCATATCGAATATCGCCTGGGTCTGGAAGAACCTCGCCCCCGCCTCTACCTTCTTCTCGAACTTTATCTCCTCCGGCTCCCAGGGGCTCGCCTCGGGCGCTACGACCGCGCCGATGAAAAAACCGGTCCCGCCGCGGAGCTCGACCCCGTTCATGTTCTTCCCGGTGTTCAAGGTGCTTATCATGGAGACGAGCTGGACGGAATCCAGATCGAATACCGCCTTCGCCTCCCTGTGGTCTCCGGCGGATACGTGGTCGCCCGTGAGGGCGAGGATGTTCCTTACGCCAAGGACCCACGCGCCGAGGAGGTCGGATTGCATGGCGAGCCTGTTCCGGTCCCTGCACGTCATCTGAAAGACAGGCTCAAGCCCTTCCTTCATAAGCAATATCGAGCAGGCGAGCGACGAGAGGCGCATGACCGCCCGCTGGTTGTCGGTGACGTTCGCGGCCGATATCCTGCCTTTAAGGAGCCGCGCCTTTTCAATGAACGAAGCCGCCTCGGTCCCCCTCGGCGGGCATATCTCTGCGGTTATGACGAACTTTCCTGATCTGAGATCTTCCTTGAACCCCATTTGCCCTTTCCCTTATGACAACGCGCTTATTATGGACTCAAAAACGCCCCTGCCGCCGATTGAGCCGAGCTCAGGTTCGCTCGCCCTCTCGGGGTGCGGCATCATGCCGAGCACGTTCCCCTTCTCGTTAGTGATGCCCGCGATATTGAGTAACGCGCCGTTCGGGTTGTAATCGTCGGTAGCCTCCCCCTCGGGGGTAGAGTACCTGAAGGCGACCCTCTCCGAGTCTTCGAGCCGTTTTATCGTCTCCGCGTCGGCGAAGTAGTTGCCGTCGGCGTGAGCGATCGGGATATCGACGACTTCGTTCTTCCCGTACTTCACGGTAAAAGGAGTCGAGTTGTTATCGACGCGAACCGGCACATGTTTGCATATGAATTTAAGCCCCCTGTTCCTCATGAGCGCGCCGGGCAATAACCCCGCTTCCGTCAATATCTGGAATCCGTTGCAGATACCGAGGACGAGCCCGCCCTTTTTGGCGAAACCTACGACCTCGTTCATGACAGGCGAGGCGCTCGCAATCGCCCCGGTCCTGAGATAATCCCCGTAAGAGAACCCGCCGGGGAGTATCACGCAGTCGTAACCCTTTAAAGAGGTATCCTTGTGCCAGATGTACCCGGCGTCTTTTTTGAAGACGTGCTTGATTGCGTGGTAGCAGTCGTGGTCGCAGTTGGAACCAGGAAAAACAACAATGCCGAACTTCACGGAAAATCTCCTTACTCTATTTCTATTCTATAATTCTCAATGACGGTATTCGCCAGGAGCCGCTCGCACATCTCCCTGATGCGCGCCTCTTCCTTCTCAATCGAGGCGCCGTCTATCTCGAGCTCCATGAACTTTCCGATACGCACGTCCCTGACCTCGTCGAAGGACATGGTCTTTAACGCCCCCATCACGGCCTTGCCCTGCGGGTCGAGGACGCCCTTTTTAAGCGTTACATAGACTTTTGCCTTCATCACTCCATCACCTTTCTCAAGACTTCCCGATACGCCTCCTCGACTTTGCCGAGGTCGCGCCTGAACCTGTCCTTGTCCATCTTCTCGCGCGTCGTCTTGTCCCAGAGCCTGCACCCGTCCGGGGTGACCTCGTCGCCGAGGAGTATCTCGCCCTTGTGGACTCCGAATTCGAGTTTGAAGTCTACGAGTATTATACCCCTCTCGTCGAAAAATTCCGAAAGTAATTTGTTTACCTTCAACGCCTCGGCCTCGATCCGCCGGAGCTCGTCGGCCTCCGCGAGCCCGAACGCCTTCACATGGTACTCGTTTATCATCGGGTCGCCGAGCGCATCGCTCTTGTAATAGAGCTCGAGTATCGTCTCCTTAAGCGGCGTGCCTTCCTCGACACCCATCCTCTTGGAAAGGGAGCCCGCCGCGATATTCCTTACCACGACCTCGATGGGGACGATCCGGAGCCTTTTTACGACCATCTCCCGCTCCGAGGGCATCTCCACGAAGTGCGTCTTCACGCCCTTGGACTCAAGGTACTTGAATATCCGAGAGGATATCTTGTTGTTCAGTATCCCCTTCGCCTCTATTATCCCCTTCTTCTTCCCGTCGAAAGCGGTAGCCTCGTCCTTGAAGTACTGTATGACGAGGTCCGGGTCGTCGGTCGAATAAAGGACCTTTGCCTTGCCTTCGTAAAACTTCTCAAGCCTCTGCATCTTTAAAGCCTCCGGGTCTTTACTTTTTATCGCCAAACGTCCTTCTAAAGATATAATCGATGTTCTTTATGTAGGGTTTCACGTCGAAACAGGCGCAAAGCTCCTTCTCCGTGAGGTAGGTCATGACCTCCGCGTCCTCAAGGAGGAGCGACTTGAAATCCCCAAGCCCCTCCCATACCTTCATCGCGCTCCTCTGTACAACCGCGTACGCCTCCTCGCGGGTCGTGCCCTTCTCAACGAGCTTCAGGAGCACCTTCTGGGAGAAGACCACGCCCTTAAGCCTATCCATGTTCTCCTTCATGTTCTCCGGGTACACTACGAGGTCGCGTATGAGGTTTGTGGCGCGCACAAGCATGAAGTCCATGAGGACCGTCGCGTCCGGGGCTATGACCCTTTCGACCGACGAATGCGATATGTCGCGCTCGTGCCAGAGCGCGACGTTCTCCAGGGCGCTCATCGCGTACCCGCGCATGAGGCGGGAAAGGCCCGTCAGGTTCTCGGACAATATCGGGTTCCTCTTGTGCGGCATGGCTGAAGAGCCCTTCTGCCCCTTTGTGAACGGCTCCTCGGCCTCTAAAACCTCCGTCCTCTGGAGGTGGCGAATTTCCACCGCGAATTTTTCAATGGAGGACGCTATGACCGCAAGCGTTGAGAAGAACTCGGCGTGCCTGTCCCTGTGCACGACCTGGGTCGCCACAAGCTCGGGCTTCAATCCGAGCTTTTTCAATACATGCCTCTCGACAGCAGGGTCTATGGACGAGAAGGTCCCGACCGCCCCGGAGAGCTTGCCGCAGGAAATAACGTCACGCGCCCTCTCCATACGGTCGAGGTTCCTGCGCATCTCGTCGTACCAGAGCGCCATCTTAAGGCCGAAGGTCACGGGCTCGGCGTGTATCCCGTGGGAGCGGCCCATCATCACGGTGTCCTTGTGCTCAAGAGCCTTTTTCCTCAGCACAACGAGCATGGCCTTGATGTCTTCTATAATCAAGTCCGACGCTTCCCTTAAAAGCAGAGCGAGCGAGGTGTCGAGTATGTCCGAAGAAGTGAGCCCCATGTGTATGTAGCGCGAATCCGGCCCCACGAACTCGGCGACGGACGTGAGAAACGCTATCACATCGTGCTTGACCGTCCTCTCTATCTCGTCGATCCGCTCGATATTGAATGCCGCCCTGGACTTTATGGTCTTCAGCGCCGAGGCCGGGATTTTGCCGAGCTTCGTCCACGCCTCGCACGCGGCTATCTCCACGTCGAGCCACTTCTGGAACCTGTTCCCGGGCTCCCAGATGGACGCCATCTCTTTTCTCGAATACCGCTCTATCACACGTACACCCCTGGAGTTTTACTCTCGGATATCTAAGGGGGAACTTCTTATAAAAGAGCTCCCGCAGAAACCCGAAACTAAAAATATACCAGAAGGGGGAGTGCCAATACAAGAGGGATGTTTGGGGGGGAATTCAGGGCGACGTATACTTACCTCGCGGCCCCCGGGGTGGAGAGACGACCGCGTATTTACGGACCTTTTCCAATCTGACTTTACCGATCGATCTGACGGATGTCAATTCGTCGATTGAGCTAAAGCCGCCCAATTCAAGCCTTTTTTCCATAATCCGCTCCGCGGTCCTGGGGCCGACACCCGGAAGGAGCATAAGCTCCTCTTTTGACGCCTTGTTCAGGTCTATCGGAAAACCGGGGAGCACAAAGGGGGGCGTATGTATTGATGGATGTTCCGCGGGAAGGACCGCGTTTAGATATATCTGACCGTCATTAATCGCGTTTCCAGGGGGCTTGCTTCTGAAAAAAGGAGAATGCAGGAAGGTTATGGCAAGGAAGACAAGTGAGAGGGCTATGAACGCTCCGTATCTGGCTCTGTCCATGCTCGTTGGCCCGTGATAGGCTTGATGTTCAGGGCATTTTTAAAATCGGCCCACGCTTCGCTGACCAACCCGCATTATTTCCTGCTTTTCCTGCGCTTCCTGTCCTTGAATATCTTGTATTCGAGCGAATCGACGAGCGCCTGCCAGCTCGCCTCGATCACGTTGTCGGAGACTCCCACCGTCCCCCACTTATCCGTCCCGTCGCCGGATTCCACCAGGACCCTGACCCTTGCGGCGGTCCCCTGTACGCCAGCGAGCACCCTGACCTTGAAGTCGAGGAGCTTTACTTCCTTCAAATTCGGGTAGAACCTCTCAAGCGCCTTCCTTAAGGCCGCATCCAGCGCGTTTACCGGGCCGCTCCCCTCGGCGGCGGTGTGTTCGACCTCCCCGTCTACCGCGAGCTTTATCGTAGCCTCGGCAAAGGGCGGCTCGTCTTCCCTCTTCTTCTCGTCTATCACCCGGAAGCCGAGGAGCCTGAAGTACCGCTCCTTTTTCTTCAAGGCCTTCTGCATGAGGAGCTCGAAGGAGGCCTCTGCCCCTTCGTACTGGAAGCCCTGGTGCTCGAGGACCTTCAATTCCGCGAGGACGTCCCTAACGACGTCCGAGGAGCTCTCGATATCTACCCCGTATTCCCGGGCCTTGTATACGATGTTAGACCTGCCGGAGAGGTCGGATACGAGCACCCGCTGGTGGTTGCCGACGAGCTCGGGCCTTATGTGTTCGTAGGTAAGCGGGGACTTTACGACCGCGCTCACGTGCACCCCGCCCTTATGCGCGAATGCGCTTTCCCCGACGTATGGCTGGTGCTTTAAGTGCGGGAGGTTCGCGAGCTCGTAAATGAGGCGCGCGGTGTCCCTGAGCTTCTTTAACCTCTCGGGGCTTATGCAGTCTATGCCCATCTTGAGTTTCAAGGCCGGGATGATCGAGCAGAGGTTTGCGTTCCCGCACCTCTCGCCGAAGCCGTTAAGCGTCCCCTGGACCATCGTCGCCCCGGCCTTGACCGCCATAAGCGAGTTGGCGACGGCCGTTTCGGAATCGTTATGGGCGTGTATGCCTAACGGGCCCGCGACACCCCTCTTTACGGCCTCCATGATGTCCGCGACCTCGAAGGGAAGAGTCCCGCCGTTAGTGTCGCAAAGCACAATATAATCGGCCCCGGCATCGAAGGCGGCCCTTAATGTCTTGAGCGCGTATTCGGGGTCGTCCTTGTAGCCGTCGAAGAAGTGCTCCGCGTCGTAGAAGACCTCGCCCGTCCTTTTTTTAAGGTACGCAACCGAATCGAATATCATATCGAGGTTCTCGTTCATCGAGACCCTCAAAGCCTTCACGACGTGGAGCTTCCAGGACTTTCCGAATACGGTTATCGCCGGGGCGCGCGAGTCCAACAGGGCCTTAATATTAGCGTCGTCCCTTGCCTTGACCCCCGCCCTCCTTGTGGAGCCGAAGGATACGAGGGTCGAGGAAGATAGTTTCTGGGCCCGCATGGCCTTGAAGAACTCGATGTCGCGCGGGTTCGAGCCGGGCCAGCCGCCCTCGATGTAATGGACGCCGAGGTCGTCGAGCTTCTCCGCAATGCGGACCTTGTCCTCGACCGAGAACGAAATGTCCTCTGCCTGCGTGCCGTCCCTGAGTGTTGTGTCGTAGAGCTTCAAATGAAAGACCTGCGATTGAGGTGTAAGATGCTATTAAACTTCCCCTCCCCGGATTCGATAGGCGGGAGGGGGATACTCCGCGACTTCCCCCTTTCCTAAGGGTCTTAGGAAGCAAACAAGGTTATAAAGGGGTCTTGCGGAACATTTTTAACAGTTCCAAATATATGTTATCGCATCTGAGATTGAAACGAAACTCAGTTTCCTTCAGGTGCAGGTAGAAAGTATGTTTGTGGAG
>JACREU010000096.1 GCA_016212705.1 Deltaproteobacteria bacterium | reverse complement strand
CGCGCCCGGCCTTAATATTTTCACGGGCGAGACCGGCGCGGGCAAAAGCATCATCATGGACGCGATAGCGCTTATCCTCGGAGAGCGCGCCTCGAACGACCTCATAAGGTCTTCGGCGGAGGAGGCGAGGGTGGAGGCGCTCTTCGACCCGTCGCCCGCCTCGGTCGAAGGGGTGCTTAGAGAGGCCGGTATCGAGCCTTCGGACACGCTCCTCATAAAGAGGGTCGTCCAGCGGGCCGGGAGGAACAGGATATATATAAACGGGTCTCTCGCGACCATCGTCACGTTGACCGAGGTCGGCAGGCGTCTCATCGACATATACGGCCAGAGCGAGCACCAGTCGCTCACGCGCCCGGAGGAGCACGTAGAGATGCTCGATTCCTTCGGGGGGCTCAAGGGGCTGCGCTCCCACATGGCCGAGCGGCACAGGGACTTTCTCGCCCTCAAAAAAGAGCTTGATTCGCTTGCAACGGAGGCCAAGGGGCTGAAGGACAGGAAGGACCTCCTCGAATACCAGTTGAAGGAGATATCCTCGGCCGGCCTCAAGAAAGGCGAGGACGAGGCGTTACATAAAGAGATAGAGAGGCTCCATCACGCCGAAAGGCTTAAAACGGCGTCCAGGATTGCCGAGCGCGAGATATACTCTGACGACGGCTCGATGGTCGAAAGGCTCGGCGCGATCGTAAAGTCCTTGAAAGACGCCGTCGCGTTCGACGAGAAGTTGAAAAAGGCGGTGGAGCCTCTTGAGTCTTCTCTCATAGGCCTTGAGGACGCCGGGGCGTTTTTGAGGGACTATTCGGACACGGTCGAGGCCGACCCGGATGCGCTTGAGGCCGCGCTTGGAAGGGCGGACCTCATAGGGAAACTCAGGAAAAAGTACGGAGGCTCGCTCGAAGAGGTCATAAAAAAAAGGGAGGAGCTCTCCGCCGAACTTGAGCTCGCTGGAGGGTCGGACGAGAGGCTGAAGGCCCTCGACGGACTCGTGGCCGAGGCGAGGGAAAAGGCGCTCTCGGCGGCTACGGCGCTCACTGAGGCGCGCGTCAACGCGGCAAAAGAGCTTGAGGAAAGGATTGGGGAAGAGCTCTCAACCCTCGGGATGAAGGACGCCGTCTTTCAGGTCTCGATGGATACCGAGAAAAACCCGGACGGCACCGTCCGCCTCAATGAGAAGGGCGCGGACAGGGTAAACTTCTTCATAGCCCCGAACAAGGGCGAGGGGTTAAAGCCGTTATCCAGGATAGCCTCCGGAGGAGAACTCTCCCGTATAATGCTCGCCCTTAAAAGCGCGGCCTCCGCCGGGAAGGTCCCGGCCCTCGTATTCGATGAGATAGACACAGGCGTCGGCGGAGCGATGGCGCAGGTCGTCGGGCTTAAATTAAAAGAGGTATCGAGGGGACATCAGGTCCTCTGCATAACGCACCTGCCGCAGATAGCCGCGTTCGCGGACAGACACTTCGGCGTTTCCAAGGAGACGACGAAAGAGGGGAGGACCGTAAGCACGGTAAGGGAGCTTACGGGCGAGGAAACGGTCGAGCAGATATCCGTCATGCTCGGCGGGCTTAAAGTGACTGAGACGACGAGGATGCACGCAAAGGAGCTGATGGACGCGGCCGCTTCGATGTCTCAAAAAGGGATCGAGGCGGCAAAGCCGCCCGCGCCGTCGGCAACAGTAACAAAGGCGCGCGCGAAAAGAAAGACGGCAGGCAATTAAGCGCGGAGGAAAGTAACGGAATTGGTGAGGAAGGCGGTCCTGAACGACGTCCAGGATATTTTCGATATAGTCGAGGCCTCGGCCTCAAAGGGGCTCATGCTCCCGAGGGCGCTCACGGACATCTGCGACAGCCTCCGGGACTTTTTCGTCTACGAAGAGGGGGGAGAGGTCCTCGGCGCATGCGCCCTGCACATAAGCAGTGTGGATATGGGCGAGATACGCTCGCTCGCGGTAAGGGAAGGCTCTACCGGCAGAGGCATCGGGAGAAAGCTCGTCGAGGCGTGCCTGATCGAGGCGCGCTCCATAGGCCTTAAAAAGGTCTTTGCGCTGACGTACAAGACGGGCTTTTTCTCGAAGCTCGCGTTCAAGCCGATATCAAAAGAGGTCCTCCCGCACAAGATATGGGGGGACTGCATAAAATGCGTAAAATTCCCGAACTGCGACGAGAACGCCATGATAATTGACCTTAACGGGAGAATAGCCGCGGGATTTTCCGGGAAAGAAGGGGCGGCGTAATGGATAAGGACATGAAAAGGGCGGAAGGGCAGAGGACGATAGAGGCTCTAAAGGGGCTCCTTAAGGGGCGCCCGGTGGAGTACGAGATATTCTTCTCCCATGACAGCGGCTTCGGGGCGGACGCGAAAGACGGCGCGATAGACGCGCTGAAGGCCCGCTCGAACGCAGGGGTTGGCTTGAGGACTATTTTAAAGAACAGGCTCGGCTTCGGGTTCTCATCGGTCTTGACCGGAGACGCGCTCCGCGACCTTGTGGACAAGACGCTCACGGGTAGCAGGGAGTCATCGGAGGACGCCTCCCTCGGTCTCCCCGAATACGCCGCGCTCGCAAAAGACGCGGACCTCGGCGTGTATGACGAGTCATACGACAGGGCGACCGAGGAAGAGAAGATAAGGCACGCGATCGACATAGAAGCGGCCGCTCTCTCATATGACTTGAGGGTAAAAAGGGTAAGGAAGGCCTCGTACAACGAGTCCGTCAGGTACGAGAGGATCGTGAACTCAAAGGGTGTCGACGTCGAGCACGAGGCGACATACTTTTCCGGCTCGGTCACCGCCGTCGCCGAGGAAAAGGACGAGTCACAGATGGGCTGGGACATGGCGCTCGGCCATTTAAGAAAGGACGTCGACCCCGCCACAGTCGGCAGGTCCGCGGCGGAAAACGCCGTCCGGCTCCTCGGCGCGCGGAAACTCAAATCGATAAAATGCCCGGCGATAGTCGAAAATACCGTAGCCTGCGAGCTACTCGAGGCGCTGGCAGGCTCGTTTCTGGGCGACAACGTGGAAAAGAAGAGGTCGATGCTCATAGGCAAGGTCGGCGCGAAAATAGCAAGCGGCGCGATAAATATCTATGACGACGGCCTTAAAAAGGGCGGATGGGCGGCGTCCCCGTTCGACGGAGAGGGGGCGGGCAGGCAAAGGACCCCTCTTGTAGTAAACGGCGCCTGCCAGGGCTACCTCTACGATACATACTGGGGGCGCAGAGCCAATCGGTCATCGACTGGCAACGCCACCCGCTCGGGCTTCAAGTCCACGCCTGGCGTGGGGATATCGAACCTCTATATCGAGAACGGCGCAAAGACGCTCCCTCAGCTGAAAAAAGAGCTCGGCAATGGGCTTTTTGTCACGGAAGTCCTGGGCGTACATACGATAAATACAGTGACCGGCGACTTTTCCATCGGCGCGGCGGGCCTCTGGATAGAGAACGGCGGCTTCGCGTATCCGGTGCGCGGCCTTGCGGTCTCCGGCAACCTCCTTGACCTCTTTTCAAGGGTCGGGGCGGTAGCCTCGGATATCCGCTTCATGGGCTCGATAGGCGCGCCCAGTCTTCTAATAACTGAAATCGAGGCGAGCGGGCAATGACGAACGAGACGAGCAAGGAAGAGAAGAAGGAATCATTGATCCGCGAGGCGCTCTCCAAGAACCCGCTCTTCAACGGCCTCGAGGATTTTTACCTGAAGGACATCACCTCCAGGGGCGAGTTCAGGACATGGCCGGAGGCGAGCCAGATAATCATCGAAGGAGAGAGCGGGGACGCGGTCTTCTTCGTCATCTCGGGGAAGGTGAAGGTGACGCTCTACGGCGAGGAAGGCAGGGAAATAGTACTGGCGATACTCAAAGAGGGCGACATGTTCGGCGAGATGTCGATAATAGACGACAAGCCGAGGTCCGCGAACGTCGAGGCGATAACCGATCTCGAGTGCCTTGTCGTCGGAAAGACCGCCTTCCTCGATTATCTCTCTCGCCACCACAAGGTCTACATGAGGTTCTTCGCGTACCTTACCGGGAGGCTCAGGGAAGCGACAAGGAAGATAGGCGGGCTCGCGCTCCTGGACGTCTGCGGCAGGATAGCCCACACGCTCATCGGGATGTCCAGGACCACGCTCACCGGCGATGAGAAGGTCATCGCCATAGAGAGGCCGACGCACGAACAGCTCGCCGCGATG
>JACREU010000098.1 GCA_016212705.1 Deltaproteobacteria bacterium | reverse complement strand
TGCGAAAGCGGGCCTGTACGGGACTTTAGAGAGCGGCTCCGGCGAGACCTTGAGGAGCAGGTGCTCCATCACCGGGTTGCCCGCCGCAGTGATCTCTTTTATAACAGCCCCAACGGGCACGAGCTCCATTATAAGGGAGTTGCAGGCCCCGACAACCGCCCCGGACATCTCATCGATAAGCGTGGGGTCTTTTATCGCCGCCGTTATCCTTGAGAGGACGTCGCGCCCCCACCTCGACTGCGGGTTCGGGCAGGCGGCTTCCTTGAGGACGCGCATCTCCGGAAGGGAGACACAGGCCCCCGCTATCGTCGTGGTGCCTATGTCAAAGGCTACGCCGACGCTGGATTTCTCAACGATTTCAGCCGTTTTAAGCAAATGGATTTATAAAGGGGAATAACGCCCCGACCATCAGGGACGGGAGTATATCTTGTACACTTTTTTTAAGGATTAATCAAGGGAGATAAGGGGGAGGGTCGCCTTGAAGGCAACCGGGGAAAAATTGAGGGGGGCTTTGCGGGGCTAAACCCCTTGGTCTTCATGTTTTTGGAAAAACCCTTGTTGCGCGCTACTCGCGCTTTTGGGCATGGGGTTCGCTCGCTTTCCGCCTCATCCCTTAGGCTTCGCTTACCCTATGACCTGGTTTCTTTTAAAACCGTAATACCGAAAAACCCGGCAAAAAAAATCTACCTCCTTTGATGGAGGGGGATAAGGCAGATGGACTTCTTTGAGGCCCGTTCAGAACGACATCGAAGGCGCGGAGGTGAGGAGGTATTTTATATCCTCGTCTTCGAAGTGGAAGCCGACCCCGGCGTAGGCGGATTTGAGCCCCACCTTGCTCACGAAGTCGTCGTATCCGGCTGTGAGGAAAAAGAACTTGTTCAGGAACAGCGTGGAGGACGCCTTCAGGTGCGGGTTCGCGTCCTTGTCGAAGTCGAATGCCTCGAGCGAGAGCTTGAACCTGTCCTTGTACATGTGGTAGTCGATTCCCGCGCCGCCGGCTGACTCGATGATGCCGCCCCGTAGCGTCACGTCCTTGAACCGCTTTGCTATCTGGGCCGAGAACTTTATGGCGTCCGAGGTCGTCGTCTCCTCTCGGGTCGTTGTGACCCCGTCGACTGTCGATACCTTCGTCTCCTTCTTTTTCTTGCCCCTCGGGTCGTCTACGACCTCGAAGAGGTAGAACTTGTCGGCCTTGGGCTGTATGCGGAGAGTGAAGTAGCTCTTCACGTCGCGCTCGTCGAAGAGGAACTCTCCCCTGTATCCGATGAATGTGCGGAAGGACTCGGCCTTGGCTATGTAGCTGTTGATGCCCTTGACAGTCTTGTCGATGTCCTCGTGGAGTGTCTTGTCGTTGATGAGCTTTCCGAGCGTCCCCTCGCCCTTGTCTATCTTTTTAGCGATCGACCCTACGGAGGCCGCGGCGTCGTTTATCTGCGGGCCGATCTCCTTCGTGACCCTGTTGACCGTGTCCATCGCCTGCTGAAGGCTTAAGGACGCGAGTTTCAGGTTCTCAACCCCTTCCTTAAGGTTCCCGCGGTTCTCCGTGATCATCTGGTTCAGGTTGTCCGAGGTCTTCACGAGCGCGTCGTTAAGGTTCTTTATCGCGAGTTTCAAGTCGGATGAGATGACGGGGCCGTCGTTCTTAAGCATCCCCGTGAACTCGTCGAGGTTCCGCATCACGTTGCCCACCTGCTCGTCGTTCTTGGCGATCAGGCGGTTGACCCGGAAGGACATCTCTTCGACGTTCTTTATGATGTTCCTCAAGGTCGCCTCGCCCTCGTCGCCGCCTAAGACCTTGCTCAAGGACTCGGTCACGTTTTTCACGTCGTCGGATACGTCGCTTAAGACGGTTACGAGCCTGTCCATGTCCGCGTATGACTTGGTGTGAGTTATCTCGTCGCCGTCTTTAAGGGGATGGGCGTTCGGAGAGCCGGGGACGAGCTCGAGGTACTTCTCACCGAGAAGCCCTTTTGTCGTAAGGACCGCCGTAAAGTCCCCGCCTATGGCCACGTTGGGCTTTATTTCCAGCACCACGTGCGCCTTGCTGTCCTTGAGGCGGATGTCCTTGATCCTCCCGACCTCGACGCCTGCCACCCTGACCGAGGCGTTCAGGTCGAGCCCGGCCGCGGAATCGAAGAAGACGTGGAGCGTGTACCCCTCGGCCCTGCCGAGCTTTATGCCCCCGAGCCGGAGCGACATGTAGACGAGGAGGACTATCCCGAGGAGGACGAAAAGCCCGACCTTGGCCTCGGGGCTCATTTTTAGGAAAGAAGGTCTTTTAGGGGTCATTGCCTTTTGCGAAAAACGTGTTGTGTTGAAAATTACCGCTTGAGAATAATATGTCGGGATGCTTCCCCCCCCCTGATAGAAAGTGGGGGGACGGGTCAGAAGACCTTTATCGGCCCTTCGGCCCTTCCTTCGAGGAACTGTCTTAAGATGGGGTTAGGGTTAGCCTTCATCTCCTCGACGGTGCCCTCTTCGATTATCCTGCCTTCGTGGAGCATGGCGATCTTGTCGGCTATCTTGTAAGTAAACGGTATGTCGTGCGTTATGAGTATGTAAGTGGTTTTGAGCGCCTTCTGCGTGTCGAGTACGAGGTCGGCAATGGAATCGCTCATGATCGGGTCGAGTCCCGTAGTAGGCTCGTCGAACAAGACTATCTCCGGGTCCATGACTATGGCGCGGGCGAGCCCCACTCTTTTTTTCATGCCTCCGGAGAGGTCCGAGGGCATCATCTCCTCGACGTCCACGAGCCCGACTCTGTTGAGTTTCTCCGTGACGACCTTACCGATGTCCTCGTCGTTTAAGTCCGTGTGTTCCTTCAGGGGAAAGCCGACGTTCCCGGCGACAGTCATTGAGTCGAAGAGCGCCGCCCCCTGGAAGAGCATACCGAAGCGCTTCCTCGCCTCGTTGAAGTCCCTGTCGCGGAGCGCTGTAAGGTCCTGGTCTTCGAGGAACACCGAGCCCTCGTCGGGCTTTAAGAGCCCGATGATGTGCTTTATGAGGACGGACTTGCCCTCGCCGGACCGTCCGATGATGACGGTGATTTTGCCCCGCTCTATCTCGAGGTTCACGCCGTCGAGGACTTTTTTATCTCCGAAAGACTTCCTTAAGTTGATAATTTTTATCATATATGCGCGTAACTATCAAGTTTTGAGGGCGCCGGACGGCAAAGGCCGTCAGACCGCAAAAGAGGACATGAGGTAGTCTGAGATGAGTATCATTATCGACCCCATGACTACCGAGCTTGTAGCCGCCCTGCCCACGCCCTCTGCGCCGCCCGTCGCGTAAAAACCGTTATAGCAGGCGACGAGCGAAGTGATGAGCCCGAAGACCAACGATTTTGTGAGCCCCGTCACGATATCGTCCATCTGGACGAAGTCTACGGTCCTGCCGATGTAGATGCCGGGGTTTATGCCGAGGAGCTTTACCCCTACCGCGTAGCCGCCTATTACGCCGACGAAGTCGGTGACGATCGTGAGGACCGGGAACATCAGTATCCCGGCGATAACCCTCGGCACCACGAGATATTTTATCGGGTTTACGGCCATGGCGAAGAGCGCGTCGATCTGCTCGGTTACCCTCATGGTGCCGAGCTCGGTCGCCATTGCGGAGCCGGCCCTGCCTGTGACCATGAGGCCGGTGAGCACCGGCCCGAGCTCCCTGGCCATTGAAAGCGCGACCGTCGGGCCGACGAGGGATTCCGCGCCGAACCTCTTTAAGGCGTTGAAGCTCTGGAGCGCGAGCACCATGCCGGTGAAGGACCCGGTAAGTATTACGACAAAGAGGGATTGGACCCCCACGAATTCCATTTGCTTGAATATGTTCCTGAATTTTATCGGAGGGGTGAAGGCGTACAAAAACGCGGAGGCGAGCATTATCGCCATCTGCCCGGCGGCTGTTACGACGTCCTCTGAGTATCTGCCTATCGATTCGAGCTGTCTTCTCATATATTATTTAGAGTTAGCCTTCGGATAAGTTAGATGTATACGCGCGGGACCCGCGAAGATATATTGCAGAAGACCTCGTAGCTGATCGTCCCGGTCTTTTCGGCTATCTCTTCGGCGGTTATTTCTTCCGTCCCCTGTCTCCCTATTACAACCGCCTCGTCGCCGACCGCAACCCCCGGGACGTCCGTGCAGTCGCACATGGCAAGGTCCATGCAGACCGTACCTATGAGAGGCGCCCTCCTGCCGTGGATAAGCGCCTCTCCGACGCCGGTGAGCTTGCGGGGCAGACCGTCTCCGTAGCCGATGGTGAGGGTCGCTATGACGCTCTCTTTTCCTGTCGTAAAGCGCCTGCCGTAGCTCACATTAAAGCCCGGGCCGACCTTCTTTAATTGCAGGATGCGGGTCTTTAAGGTGAGCGCGGGCCTTAAGGCTATCTTTTCCCTGAACGAGTCCGTTGGGTACGAGCCGTAGAGCATGATGCCGGGCCTTATGAGGCCAAGGCGTGCGTCTTCGTAATCGATGGCCGCGGCGCTGTTCGCCATGTCTATAAAATCAGGCGTAAAGCCGCAAGACTTTATCTCTTCGACGATTTTGAGGAACCGTGCGAGCTGGCCTCTTGTGTATTCCTTGTCCTTTGACTCGGCCTCGACGAAGTGGGAGAGGACGGATTCGACTCTCAGGCTTTCCAGTTCCTTGAGCCCTTTGAAAAACGGCGCGACATCCGGAGGGAGGAGGCCTATCCTGCCCATGCCGGTGTCTATCTTAACATGTATTTTTTTCGTAACGCCGAGGGCCCGTCCGCGCTCGTTTATCCTTCTGGCCGTCTTGAGGTCGAATACCACGGGGGTGAGGTCGAGGTCGAAGACGTCCTTTATCTGGCCCGCGTAGACCCCGCCGAGTATGATGATGTTCCCGTCGATCCGTCCGGCCCGGAGCCGCGCCCCCTCCTCGACGGTAGCGACACCGTAGAAGGAGCACCCTTCTTCCCCGAAGGCCCTCGCCGCCTCGACGTCCCCGTGGCCGTAGGCGTTCGCCTTGACGATCGCCATGATCCTTGTGGCCAAAGAGGTCCTTTTTTTGAGCGCTGAGTAGTTATGCCTTAGCGCCCCTGTGTCTATGACCGCCACAGTCGGCCTCGTCTCCAAAAAAAACAGCCCCCTTTAAGCTTAAAAAAGCAAAATAATCAACTACTTAATAGCACTTAAAGGGGCCTCTGTAAAGGGAAAATTGAAAGAGTTAATCATCCGCTTACCCTTCCCGCATCCTTGTGTGAGGTAATTATATGAGGGACAAGGCTTTTTGGCCAGGGGACCGGGTAGCGCCTTAGTAAATATCCTTTTCATGTAATTGAGGATTATGTATAATGGCGACAGGCATTTCCGGAGGTTTTTGTCCTGTATGGTCATCCCTTTCCTCGACATCCAGCGCCAGTATATCTCCCTTAAAGATGAAATAGAGGCGGCGCTCGAAAAGGTCTTCATGGAGGGCGCCTATTCAGGAGGGCCTTTCGTCGACGCGTTCGAGGCGGCCTTCGCCGCCTATTGCAATGCCGGGTTCGCGGAAGGCCTCTCAAGCGGGACAGACGCCCTCCACCTCGCCGTACGCGCCCTCGGGATCGGACCAGGGGACGAGGTCATAGTGCCGGCGAATACGTTCGTAGCTACCGCCTGGGGCGTATCCCACGCCGGGGCGACCCCGGTCTTTGCGGACTGCGACCCGGATACATGGACCATAGACCCGTCTTCGATAGAGGCGCGCGTAACCGGGAAGACCAAAGCCGTCATAGGGGTGCACCTCTACGGGCAGGCCTTCGACTTTGACGCAGTAGCCGAAGTCGCGCAGAGGCACGGGCTCTCAGTAATAGAAGACTGCGCCCAGGCCGTTGGCGCGCTCTACAAAGGCAGAAGGACCGGTAGCCTGGGTGTGGCCGGGTGCTTCAGCTTCTATCCGGGCAAGAACCTCGGGGCCTACGGGGAGGCGGGCGGGATAACCACAAACGACCCTGCGATAGACGAGAGGGTGAGGTCGCTCCGGAACCACGGCTCGACAAAAAAATACTATCACGACGAGATAGGCTTCAACATGCGCATGGACGGCGTCCACGGCGCGGTCTTAAGCCTGAAATTAAAGTATATAGACACATGGAACGAAAAGAGAAGGGTGATAGCGCGGAGGTACCGCGACGGCATCCGGAATCCGCTCCTTAAGTTCCAGAAGACGCCCGATTGGGCGGAACACGTCTACCACCTCTTCGTGGCAATGACCGCGGACAGGGAGAGGTTCAAGAGGTACCTTGAGGAGAAGGGGATATACCCCGGGATACATTACCCTGTCCCCTGCCACCTGCAAAAGGCGTACGCGCACCTCGGGTACGAGCTGGGGGCGTTCCCGAACGCCGAGGCGTTATCCGCCGGTTGCCTGTCTCTCCCTATCTTCCCGGAGCTGACGGACGATGAGATAGAGGCCGTTATCGAGGCCGCGAACGGGTACGCCGGATGATGGATGATTCAGTCCAGGCCTTTATCCCCGCCTTCAACGAGGAGGCGACGATAGGGACGGTCATAGAGAGGACGCACGAGGTCTTGTCCCGGCACTGCGGGTCGTTCGAGGTCCTCGCCTTTGACGACGGCTCGACGGACGCGACCCCCGCCATCTGCGACGAGGCCGCGAGGAAGCTGAATAACATAAGGGTCGTCCACCGGGCGGAAAACGGCGGCGGGTGGGGGCCGGTAGTCAGGTACGCGTTCCTGAACTGCAAACACGACTGGCTTGTGATAGTGGATTCCGACATGCAGTTCGACCCCTGCGACCTTGAGAAGTTCATGCCGTATTTGCCGGACAACGACATAGTCATCTCCGGGAGAAAAGACCGGCAGGACAGCGCCATGAGGAAGCTCATAACCTTTATGGACAAGCTCCTTTTAAAGCTCCTCTTCGGGGTCTCGTTCTACGACCTCCACTGGATAAAGTTCATAAGGATGAGTTTTGTGGACAAGACGCTTATCTCCGGCGATTCCCCGTTCATAGAGACCGACGTCCTCATACGGGCGAAGAGGCGCGGGGCGAGGGTCAAGGAAATCTGGTTGCCTCATTACCCCAGGCTCCACGGCACGGCCACAGGCGCGAGCTTCAGGAACGTTTACAGGTCGATGAGAGATATGTTAGGTCTGTACGTAAGGCTCAAATCAGGGCCTGCCGGGTGATGCGTTACGACCACCTCATACTCGGGGCAGGCATCTACGGTCTTTACGCGGCGGCGCTCCTCGGCAAAAAGGGGCTCAAGGTCCTCGTCGCCGAATACGAGGACGGCCCCTTCAGGAGGGCGAGCTGGATAAACCAGGCGAGGGTCCACCACGGCTACCATTACCCGAGGTCGGTTTCGACCGCGAGGAGTACAGCCATGTACTACCGCCGTTTCAACGCGGACTTCCCTTTCGCCATAAACAGGTCGTTCAAGAAGATATACGCGATATCGAGCGTTGGGTCGCTCACAAACGCGCCCCAGTTCCTTAAGTTCTGCGTCCACGTAGGCATCCCGGCGGCTGAGATAAACGCCTCGGCGTACTTTAACCCGCAGTACGTGGAGGCGGCCTTCGAGACCGAGGAGTATGCCTTCGACCCGTTCATCGTAAGGGACGCCCTCATGGAGAGGGTGAAGGAGACGGGGAAGGTGGATTTTCTCTTCGGCGCGAGGCTTCACCGCGCCGAGCGTCAGGGGGGCGTTTATTCCGTCGCATTCGGAGACGGGACTAAGGTCGAGACCCCGGCGGTATTGAACGCCACCTATTCGTCCGCGAACCAGGTCTTGGCAAAATTCGGTTTTCAGCCGATGAAGATAAAGTACGAGATATGCGAGGTGATAATGGTAGGCGTCGGCACGAGGCTTAAGGAAGCGGGGCTGACCGTCATGGACGGGCAGTTCTTCTCGGTCATGCCCTTCGGTCTTGCCGGGAGCCACTCGCTCACATCCGTCGCATTCACCCCGCACTTAAGCTCCTACGAGAAACTGCCGGTCTTCGCCTGTCAGGCGGGGAACCCGGAGTGCACGCCCGGACAGCTCGCGAACTGCAACACCTGTCCGGCGAAGCCGGAGACGGCCTTTCCGTACATGAACCAGCTCGCCAGGAAGTATCTTGCCGAGGGCATGGCGATGGAATATGAGTCCTCGCTCTTCGCGATAAAGCCGATACTCCTCGCCGCCGAGCTCGACGATTCGAGGCCGACGATCGTGATGAAATTGTCGGATGCCCCCTCGTTCGTATCCGTCCTTTCCGGGAAGATAAACACGGTCTACGATCTTGATGAGGCGCTCTGATGAAGTACAAGGTCTTCGTATCCTTCATAGCCTATACGCATAACGGCGGCTCAAGGGTCGCCGGGTTCCTTAAGTCCGTCGACGCATATCTCAGCTCGACCTTCGAGTGCCACGAGATAATCGTTGTGAACGACGGCTCGACTGATAATACCGCCTCCGAGGTCGAAGCGGCGTCCAGTGGCCTGAACGGCAACCTCATACTCATAAACCTCCCCTGGAGGCACGGCCTTGAGCCCGCGATGACCGCCGGGTTGCACAAGTCCGTCGGCGACTTCGTCTACGAGATGGACTCGATAGGTACGGACTGCGCGCATGAGTTCCTCCGGGAGATGTTTGAAGCCGCCGTAACCGGGTACGATATCGTCGCCGGGGTCCCGGAGACCGCGCAGTCGATGACGTCAAGGCTCTTTTACAGGTTCATAAACAGGGTCTCCTACGCGGACCTGCACATGACCTCCGAGACGGTTAGGCTCGCGTCCAGACGCGCGATAAACGCGATGCTGAACCTCAAGGAGAAGTTCCGCTACAGGAAGGCGCTCTATCTCCTGACCGGGTATCCGAAGAAGAACCTCACTTATCGCTCGCCTTCGAGGGCGGGGAGCGGCAGGTCCTGGTACGAGGACCTCGACCTCGCGCTTGACGTAGTCATCGGGTACTCGAACATAGGCATAAAGCTTATACACTTCCTCTCGGCGGCGCTCTTCCTCTTTTCGCTCGCCATAGGCGGCTGGGCGCTGTACGGCTGGTTCTTCGAGAACGTGGTCGAGGGCTGGACCGCGATAATGGTCTTCCTCTCGTGCGTCTTCTCGGGCCTCTTTTTCATACTCGGGGTCCTCGGCGAATATATCATGAGGATATTGAACGAAGTAAAGGGGCGGCCGTATTACACGGTATCTTCAGTAAAGGTCTTTTCCGAGACCGCGAACAGGGCCGCGCGCCTCGATTACGGCGGACAGGGAGAGAATGCCAGGCGGGCCGAGTGATAAACGGCTAATGCGTAGCGATAGGACGATAATACGCAAGTACGCCCCTCTTGCGGTCCTCGCGGCGCTCGCGCTCATCTATATTTCTCCGGTGCTCGCCGATATACGGAACATCGGCGTCGCCGACTGGGACAGCCAGCTCTTCTACCACGCCGCGCCTTTGAAGACCATGCTCGAATACGGGCAGTTCCCGCTCTGGAACCCGTACTTTTGCGGCGGGGCCCCGATGCTCGCGAGCCCGGAGCTCTCGTTCCTCTCCCCTGCATATGTCTTCGTCCTCCTCTTCGGGGAGGTCGTCGGCGTAAAGCTCGTCATAGTCCTCTTTACGGTCCTCGGCATGTGGGGCATGTATATGCTCTCCCGCACGCTCGGGCTCGGCAGGCTCTCCGCGCTTTTCCCGCCCGTCGCGTACATCATGAGCAGCTGGTACGCGCTCCGCATAACCGAAGGCCATTCAGGGTTCCTGCCGTTTGCGCTCCTGCCGTATGTCGTCGCCTTCTATGTAAAGTCAGTCGAGAATCGGTCCATAAAAAGCTTCATCTTGTCCGGCCTTTTCTGGGCATGGATGATACTCGCCGGAGGGGTCTATCCGACGACGGTCACGGCCATATTCCTTTTCTTCTTCTCGATACTCCATGCGGTCTCGAAGAGGTCGATAAGCCCTCTCTTAAACCTCTTCATCATAGCCGTCATCACGTTCTCTTTCAGCGCCGTAAAGTCCCTGCCGCAGTACGAGTTCATCTCCAGTTTCCCGAGAAAGACCTCCGCCGTGCAGTACAACTCGGGCGCTTTACTCAAGGACTCTCTATTTAAGAGGGACCAGAGGGTGACGGCGCAGGCCGCTGAGTTCTACAAAGGGGCCGGAGAAGACGAAAAGGAGTATTTGCGGGCCTTCTGGAGGGGCGAGAGGCCCTGGGGCTGGCAGGAGTACGGGGCCTTCGTGGGCATAGCCGCCTTCGCGCTCTATTGCGCCGGGTTCGCGTTCATAAGGAGGATATGGGTCTGGCTCTCGCTATCCGTGATATCTCTCCTTCTCTCCATGGGCGACTTCGCCCCGGTGAATATCTGGGCATATCTCAGGAAGCTCCCGGTATTCGGTTCCCTCCACGGGCCTTCAAGGATAATGCCGATCTTCATATTCTCGCTCTCGGTCGTGGGCGGCTACGCCCTATCCAGACTTGAAGGCAAGGCTGACAAATGGCGGCTCGCCAGACCCGCGGTCGTAGCCATAATCGTACTCGTTTTTATTGAGATGATAACGGTATCAAGGCCTGTATTGAAGGACGCCTTCACCGAGCCGCCGTTTAACCTTACCCCGAATGCGGAGTTCACGCAGATAGTGGTAGCCGATCCGACGAAGACGAACTATCCGAACTTCCTTAAGAACATCGGGGTCGCCAACTGCTATGAATCGATGCACCCGCCTACGGCTGTTTCACCATACGGCGACGAGGCGGGGAGGCTTAACCCCTATTATACAGGTGAAGCGTACCTCGCGAGCCGGGGAGGGGCGGTCGTTATCCGGAAGTTTTCCCCGAACGAAGTTATCGTCGAGGCGGAATCGTTGTCGGACGACATACTCGTATTGAACCAGAATTTTTTCAAGGGCTGGAAGGCGGAAGGGGCGGCGAGGGAGGCCGAGAGCCACAACGGGCTCGTCTCAGCAAGGGTCCCGGCTGGAAAGAACGTCGTCAGGTTCTATTACTCCCCGACGAGCTTCAAGATCGGGCTTGCTGTATCGGCGATATCGCTCCTTGCGGCCCTCGCGATACTTCTCAGGCGAAGAAGGGCTTAAGGCTCATTCGATCTATGGCCCGCGGGGGGGAGGGGTGGTAGTGCTGAATTTTGACTTTTTCCCCATAATGCGATTAATAAGAACGCAAGGGATGCTAAACAAGAAGGAGGCCAAAGATGAAAAGAAGTATTGTGACAGGCGCGATCGCGACCTTAATGGCAGTCGCGGTCTTCGGGGCCCCGGCGGTCTCGATGGCCGACGAGCACGCGCACGAGGGGATCAAGCACATGAAGGTCGGGATAGACCACATCAAGGAGGCGATAGACCACTTCGAGCTCTCCAAGAAGCACACCCGCAACAAGCATGCGGAGAAGGCTTTGACTAACGCGAGGCAGGCTATACAGGAGGCTGAGGACGCCATCCGCCACGCCGAAGAGGTCCCTGACCCTCCGGTAATCCCTTTGAGACCATTGCTCCCGCCGCCGTTAAGGTAGGAAAACAAAACCCCCCTGCGGACTTCCGCAGGGGGGTTTTGTCTTTAGTATGATAAAACAGGAACCCGCCTGATTTCAGGCTGTAACGAGTTCCGGGGATAGCCTCTCAAGGCTCTTTTTGAGCTTTTTTATAGCCGCGCCCTCTATCTGCCTGACGCGTTCGCGCGTAAGCCCGAGCCTCTCCCCGATAGACTGGAGGCTCTCGGGGTCGTCCGACATGAGCCTCGTCTCCACGACGGTCCGCTCCCTGTCGCTCAGCAAGGCGAGCGCGCCTGTGACCTCTTTTTTGACGATGGCCATCGACTCCATCTCCGAGACACTCTCTACCGGCCCTGGCCCCTCGTCGCGGAGCATGTCGAGGTGTGTATCCGCGCCGTCAGAGACAGCTGAGTTGAGGGACAGGTCCGTTGCGTCTATGGGCCCGGCGGCGTCTTTTGGAAGGGAGAGCCTTTCGTCAATCGCGCCCCGGGAGGAAGGTGCGCTGAGGCTCTTACCAGAGTTCCTGTAGAAGAGCTTTTTCTTAAGCTCCCTGCCGCCTCTCCTGACCATCCCCTTATTCTTAAGGATAAATTCCTGTATGCAGGACTTTATCCTCCAGGTCGCGTAGGTGATGAGGCGGAAGCCCTTGAACGGGTCGAACTTCTTAACAGCCGTCATCAGGCCGATGTTGCCCTCCTGGATGAGGTCCACAAGCCTCATGCCGTAGTTGCGGAACTCAAGGGCGATCTTTACGACGTAACGGAGGTTGGCGACGACGAGTTTGTGCGCGTCGTCGATGGAGCGGTTTCTAAAATACCTGACCGCTACCTCGTACTCCTCCTCATGCGTAAGCACAGGGTATCTGTTGATTTCTACAAGGTAACTCTGAAGGGAATCCGATAGTACGGGTAGGCTCATATTCTCCCTATTTGTACAAGAACGCGATAAATGTCCTTATACTGCTGTTCCGCTCCTCGGAAAATCCTCGACGTACAGACCAGGTACGCCTGCGGTTTTCCTCGTCGCGCGCCTTGTCTAAAGCCATTTCTTGCGTTCTTATGTTTTCAAAAACCGCTTAAAGCCTGCAAAAAACACCCGAAGACCATATCGGCGTCTTTAGCACTCCGGATATTTGAGTGCTAATATTATAATAAACAAATACTTGACTGTCAAGAGGGTCCTCGCCGGACGGGCAAATCCGTATCCAATGTTTCTACCCGGATAATGCCGAGGTCACTCGATTTGAATTTGGCCCCGCGCCGAGCGGTCCTCGCCGGACGGGCAAATCCGTATCCAATGTTTCTACCCTGATAATGCCGAGGTTACTTGATTTGAATTTGGCCCCGCGCCGAGCGGTCCTCGCCGGACGGGCAAATCCGAATCCAATGATTCAACCCGGATAATGCCGAGGTCACTTGATTTGAATTTGGCCCCGCGTCGAGCGGTCCTCGCCGGACGGGCAAATCCGTATCGAGCAGGGAAGGTTTGTTAGGCCGAGGGGCCCCCGGGTCGAAAGTGGCTGAAATCAAAAAGGCCGCGGCTTTCGCCGCGGCCTTGAGGGAATTAAAATCTTAGTGGGCTTCTTCCAACGCTCCGCCGAGGTACAGCATGGAGAGGAGCGCGAATATGAAGGCCTGGATGAATATGACGAGTATGCCCAAGGCGGTAGATACCGCGAGGAGCGGGTAGGCTATGGGCATGAGTATCAAAAGGACCATCACTATCTGCTCGTGTCCCATCATGTTGCCGAAGAGCCTCAGGGAAAGAGAGAGCGGTCTTGCCAGGTGCCCGATTATCTCAATCGGTATCATGAGCGGCGCGAGCCACCAGACCGGGCCGACGAAGTGCTTGAAGTACTTTAGCCCGTGCTCCTTGACGCCTATTATGTGGGTCATGAAGAAGACTACGAGCGCGAGCCCGAGGGTGCAGTTGAGGTTGGCGGTCGGCGGAAGAAGGCCGGGCACAAGCCCCAATGCGTTGGAGATGAAGATGAATACGGCGAGCGTCAGTATGAACGGGAAGTACTTCCTCCCCTTGTGCCCCATGTTCTCGTCTACCATGTTCAGGAAGCCGCCGGCGACGAGCTCAAGCAACGATTGCATCTTGCCCGGCACGAGGGTGAAACGCTTACCCGCAATGGCCGCGAATATCGCGAGTCCGATAATGATGTATATCATTATCGCGGTATGGACCGGGAGTCCGAATACTGGCAGTATTATTCCGTGCATCTTGTCTTTTCCTCCTCAAAAGCGAAAGAGATAAGTACCCCGAGTGTCGTGAATATCGAGGCCGAGAGCCCTATGACGAGCGGGATCGGCCCTACGAGCCCCCTTGATATCAAAAAGGCGAGGAGCGCGGCGGTCGCCGCGAACCGGAGATAATAGCTCCGCGCCACCATCCTGCCCGCGCGTCCTGGCTCGCATGAGACGCCCTTCCGCGCGATACGGAGCAACCAGAAGACGTTGACGAGCCCTATCGCGAAGCCCGCCGCGAAACCGGCCGAGCGCCCCTGCCAGTACGTTAAGGCAAGGGCCGAGCCGATTGCGCAGACGAGGATGTTGAAAAAGAGTATCCGGAGCGAGAGAGACGCTCCCTTCAATAGCCCGCGGTTAAACAGAAGACGCATACTTCTTTATCATGTCGTAGACGTTCTTGAACCCAGCCGCTATCCCGAAGACGAGGAATATGACAGTCAGCCAGGGTGAAGTCCCGAAGTACCTGTCCAGATAGATGCCGATGGCGAGGCCGATGAACGTCGCCGCGACAAAGGCTATCCCGATGGAGGAGAGCATGGCGAGGTTCTTAAACAGGCCGGGCTCGTTCTTGCCCCCCCCGTCCTTGCCGCCCTTGCCTTCTCCGTTGCCTTTGCCGGTATTTCCGCCGTTCAGAGCCATAGGTCCCCCTGCCTCAAAAGGGCGCGATGCTTGGTTGAGTTGTCAAGGGGGAACTAAAACACAAGACGTTTATCACAAGGAGGGGGGGTAAGTCAAACACTTTAAGGGAGAGGCGAGGGGGGGCAAGCCCTGAAATGTCGGTTTCAGCTTGTTTGAGACGGGGCAGACGCGCCTTGACTGCCAAATTATTTGCTGATAGAATCGAAAAACCCCGGGGATGCCCCGGGGTTTCCTTAAAACCCGCTCTTTACTCCCTTAAAAACTCCGAGGAGGCACAACTTGAGATCCGTTATCATGGCCGGGGGTTTCGGCACGAGGCTCCGCCCCCTTACGAACCACCTTCCGAAACCGATGGTCCCGATGGCCAACAGGCCCATGATGGAACATGTAATAGAGCTCCTGAAGGCCAACTCGATAACGGACATGACCGCGCTCCTCTACTTCCAGCCGGAGATGATTTCCGATTATCTCAAGGACGGAGCGCACCTCGGGGTGAAAATAGACTACATAACGCTCACCGTCGACCTCGGCACCGCCGGCGCGGTCGGCAGCGCCATGCGGAAGATGGCCGACGACACGACGCTTATAATAAGCGGGGACGTGCTCACCGACCTCGACCTCAATAAGGCCCTTGAGTTCCACAGGAAGAGGAAGGCCGTGGCCACGATCGTCCTTACGAGGGTCCAGAACCCGCTCCCCTTCGGCATAGTCATAACGGATAAGCTCGGGCGCATCGTAAGGTTCCTCGAAAAACCGAGCTGGGGCGAGGTCTTCAGCGACACGATAAACACAGGCATCTATATCCTCGAAAAAGAAGTCCTCGACTACATCCCCAGGGACAAGGAGTTCGACTTCAGCAAGGACTTGTTCCCCCTGCTCCTCCAGAAGGACGAGCCGATTTACGGATACGTCGCCGATGGGTACTGGAAGGACGTAGGGTCTCTGGAGGAGTACCGGGCCGCGAACATGGATATACTCCAGGAGAAGGTCCATGTGAGCATACCGGGAGAGAGGATAAACGAAAAGAAGATATGGGTGGGCAAGGGTTCGAGGATAGACTTCACTTCGAAATTGGAAGGCTCGATAGTCATCGGCGAGAACTGCAAGATAGAGGCCGACACCCGCATATCTAACTCCATAATCGGCGCGAACACCGTAATTGAAGAGGGCGCGGTCATCATCGACTCGGTCCTCTGGAATAACGTAAAGGTCGCCGGCGGCGCGTTCCTTCAGGAGAACGTAATAAGCAACGATACCGAGATATTAGAGAAGGCCCACTTAGCCGAGGGCGTTATCGTCAGCGACCACTGCAAGATCGGCAGGAACAGCACGATTAAGGCGAACGTGAAGGTGTGGCCGCACAAGACCGTCGAGGACGAGGCGATACTCGCGTCGTCCCTCATCTGGGGAGAGAGGTGGTCGAAACACATATTCGCCACCTACGGCGTGACGGGGCTCGCGAACATCGAGCTTACGCCCGAGTTCGCGGCGAAGTTCGGGGCGGCCTACGGCGCGTTTCTCAAGAAAGGCTCGACCGTCTCCACGAGCAGGGACGCGCACAAGACCTCCAGGATGATAAACAGGGCGGTCATGACCGGGATATTATCGACAGGCGTGAACGTCCACGACTACGGCGTGACGCCGATGCCGGTCGTCAGGTTCCTCGCGCGCGGGGGGAGCGAGGTCGGCGGCGTGCACACGAGGAGATCGCCCTTCGACCCGAAGTTGCTTGATCTTAAGTTCTTCGACAGCAAGGGGCTCGACCTCCACCCCGGGTACGAAAAGACGATAGAGAAGCTTTTTTTCAGGGAGGACTTCGAGCGCGTGCCGATGGAGGATACCGGGGAGATGGTATTCCCCATACACGGGTTCGAGTACTACCAGAACGGGTTCACATCCACCATCAACGCGAAGGCGATAAGCTCCGTGGGGTTCAAGCTGATATTGGACTACTCATACGGGTCCTCGTCGAGGATTTTCCCGTCGATACTCGGCAGACTCAACTGCGAGGTCATCGCCCTCAACGCGAACCTCGACGGGGAGAAGACGACGAAGACGGCCGAGGAGTTCCAGAAGTCGATCGACCAGCTCTCTTCCATAGTAAGGTCGCTTGACGCGGACCTGGGGTTTTATCTCGACGCCGGCGGCGAGAAGGTATTCCTGTTTGACGAGACCGGAGAGGCGATAGACGGCGACACCGCGCTTAATATAATGGCGCTCCTTGCCATGAAGTGCAGCCGCTCAGAGGGAAAAAAAGGGACTATCGCCGTGCCGATAACGGCGTCGCGCTCCATAGAGAGGCTCGCCGAGACGTACGGCTTTACGGTAAAGAGGACGAAGACGACGGCGAGGGGGCTCATGGAGGCCGCGGCAGAGGAGGGGACGCTCTTCGTCGGCGAGCAGTCGGGCGGCTTCATATTCCCCGAGTTCCAGCCGAACTTCGACGGCATGTACGCGATCGTCAAGCTCCTCGAGATGCTCGCCATGCAGGGGGCGCGCCTCCACAAGCTCATAAGGGAGATACCGCCGTCCATAATAATAAAGGACAAGGTCACCTGCTCGTTCGAGGACAAGGGGACGATAATGAGGATGCTCGCCGAGGATTCGCTCCGGCTCGACACCGTCTTGCTCGACGGCATAAAGATAAACTTCGGCGACGACTGGGTCGTCGCGTATCCCTCGCAGGACCAGCCCTACTTCCACCTCACCGCCGAGGCCTCGACCGAAGAAAAGGCGAGAGAGCTCATAACCAGGTACGCCGACAAGATAAAGGGCTGGCAGAAATGATAAAGACGCTTGTCGTAGGGCCGCTCGACGTCAACTGCTACATCGTCTGGGAGAATGGTCCGGCCTTTGTCATCGACCCGGGCGGGGACTCTGACATGATAGCGCGGGAATTAAAGAAAGAGGGGTTGTCGGTCGCATACATCATAAACACCCACGGCCACTTCGACCACGTCGGCGGGGACGCGCAGATGAAGGCGCTGGGAGGGACCCTTGCCATACATTCCGAGGACGCGCCCCTGCTGGGTGAGGCAGAGGACCACGGCATACTATACGGCGTCAAGGTCCCCGAACAGCCCGCGCCGGACGAGCTCCTTAAAGACGGCACGAGGCTTCAGGCAGGATATATCACGCTCGAAGTCCTGCACACGCCCGGGCACACGAGGGGCGGGGTCTGCTTTTTCGACAGGAAAGGCGGGAACCTCTTTACCGGGGACACGCTCTTCGCGGGCTCCGTCGGCAGGACCGACTTCGAGGGCGGCTCTTTCGACGAACTCATGGAGTCCATCAGGAAGAAGATACTCCCGCTCGGGGACGCGGTAAAGGTATTCCCCGGCCACGGCCCTTCCTCGACCATAGGGAGGGAGAAGGCGGCCAACCCGTTCATACACGAACTCCTGGGGAGAGAGGGGCAATAATGGTTTTGAGGGACAAAAAGATAGTCCTCGGGGTCACCGGCGCGATATCGGCGTACAAGGCGCTCGAGCTTACGCGCCTCCTTGTAAAGGCGGAGGCGACGGTATGGCCGATAATGACAAAGTCCGCCCGCGAGTTCATAACGCCTTTGAGCCTCTCGACGCTTGCGAAGAACCCGGTCCACGACAACCTCTTCGAGCTCGCCGAGGGCGCGCGGATAAGCCACATCGACCTGGCCGATAAGGCCGATCTCGTGATCGCCGCCCCGGCGACCGCTAACATCATAGGAAAGATCGCGGCCGGCATAGCCGACGACCTCCTTACGACGGTATTGTCGGCGACGACCGCGCCGGTCCTTATCGCGCCGTCCATGAACTGCCGCATGTGGGAGAACAAAATAGTAAGAGGCAATTGCGAGAAGCTAAAATCGTGCGGCTACCACTTTGTCGGGCCCGCGTCCGGCGAGCTCGCCTGCGGGTACGAGGGCAAGGGCAGGCTCTCGCCGGTCGAAGAGATAATGGAGGCCGCAGAGGAGGCTTTGAGCAAAAAAGACCTTAAGGGCGAGAAGGTCCTCGTCTCAGCCGGGCCGACGAGGGAGGCGATAGACCCTGTCAGGTTCGTCTCGAACGCGTCTTCGGGCAGGATGGGTTACGCGATAGCCCGGGCGGCAAGGAGGAGAGGCGCCGAGGTGGTGCTCGTCAGCGGCCCGTCTTATCTCCCGAGGCCGGCGAATATAGAGTTCGTCCAGGTAGTTTCCGCCGAAGAGATGAACGACGCCTGCGTAAGGTACTTCCCGCAATCCACGCTCGTCATCATGTCCGCGGCCATCGCCGATTACAGGCCGACAAAGAGCTATCCGGCGAAGGTCAAGAAGGACGCGAAGACCTTGTCGATTGATATGGAGAGAACGACGGACGTCTTGAAATCCATGGGCAGGATGAAAAAGAACGGACAGCTCCTCGTCGGCTTCGCGCTCGAGACCGAAAACATAGAGGAGAACGCGAGGAAGAAGCGGGATGAGAAGAACCTCGACCTTGTCGTAGCCAACACCCCGGCGGGGCTCGACAGCCCCACGAACCAGGTCGCCATGATAGACCGCGAGGGCGAGACAGAGACGCTCCCGCCGTTGAGCAAGGACGAGATAGCGGAGAGGATACTCGACGCGGTCGTCAGGATGAGGGGGGAGTAGTTTCGCTTACGCACCAAATTGAATTATAACAAGGTGGAATTTTAAACCTGTTTTTTCAAACCATTTTGCGCGCTCCGCGCGCTTTTGGCGATGGCTCCAAGCGCTTTCTTCCTCCCCCACCCGCTCGCACGCCCTTAAGTCGCTTCGCTCCTCGCGCTCGGCGCGCGCGCCTCTGCCTCCCTTAGGCGCTCTCCGCCATGCGCCCGTGTGTTTGTAAGACAAGACAAGGTTGGGTTAGCGAAGCGTAACCCAACGCAAACCGCCTTTTTAGCTTATTGAAATGTAGGGTGGGCTATGCCCACCTCTTTACACCCTTGCAAAGCTGAGATTCCGGTGGGCGGAGCCCACCCTACAAGATCTGGAACTTATTTGAAGCCTGATGAATTCGAGAGGGTAGATTGGGTTAGCGAAGCGTAACCCAACACCGTATCTCAGGTTTAAAATACAGATTATTGGGTTTCGCTACGCTCAGCCCAACCTGCAATGTGTGAGTTTTTTATAGGGTGGCGTGCCGGCGGGAAGGCTTTAAATCTTCACCCACTTAAGCGCGTTGTCCATAGCCTCTTCCCATTCGTTCCCGCGCCGTCTTATGACGACGAGCCTTTTCCGTATGAACTTGGCGGAGTTCAGGCTGTGCTTGCCGGTTGGGTCTTTTTTTACGCACGGGGCCTTATGCGCGGAGGCAAGAAGCCCGTGTATCGCCTCGACTGAGGCCGCGAAGAACCTCTCGTGGTCCTCCATGTGGAGGCTCCACTTGGACGAGACTGAAAGGAGCGTTAGCATCCTGTGCCACTGTTCGAACCTGTTAAGCGACATGATGCTCGAAAATATCGTCTTGTTCGTCCGGAACGACAGAGGCGTGTCCTCTATGGTGGCGTCGAGCAACCTGTCGTTGTCCTTGTGGACGAGCTTTATCATCTTTTTCGGTATCTGCCAGACCCGTTTGTCGGCGAGCGCGTCGAACCTCATCTCCCAGTATATGTGGCGGAGCGTCCTGGCCGAGAACGACCTTATCATCATCTCCGGGATGAAGTGGTTGTGCGCGACGACGTCGGCGGCGAGGTGGCTTAAGTACCCGTAGGCGAACGCCTTTTGGGAATCGGTCTCCGCCTTTTTAAGGAGTTTGAAGCCGACCTTCCAGTTGTGGCAGTGTTTGAGCTCCTCCACGAGATTTTTGCCTACGACGATGTCCGCGCTTACGTTGCCGTAGAGAAAATCGTAGGGGAATGCCGCGATAAGGGCCCTTACCGGGTGGGATAGGGCCCCGGGGCTGTTCAAGACCGCTTGTCCAAGCTCAAGGTGGGTCGCCGGGCCCCAGGCATGGGCCGCTTCAGGCAAGAGGAAAACCGCTAAAATAGCGGCGATTAACGCGAAGGACATGTTTATATGCTATCCGAAGGGAATGGTGTTGTAAAGAGGAAAAAAAGGTAGTAGAAGATAGTATTGACAGGCGCTTTGAGGGCGTTACATGATGGATTCGGAAAATAATATAGACGGCGTTTTGAGGGACGCGGTACGGCTCTTTGAATCGCTTAAGGCCGCGGGCATAGCCTATATACCCGTTAAAAAGGCTGAACCCCCTTTGCCTGCGGAGGCCTCTTCCGCAACCGCCCCAATCGACGCCGCGCCTCAAGACGCGGACGCCTGGTCAACGAAAGCCGGGTTCGAGGCGGGGACCAAGGCAGTAGTATTCGGCCTCTGGAGGATAGGGGGAGCGCTCTTTGCGGCAGGCAGGGCCGTTAATTCAGGCGAGGCCGCGCCGTTCCCCGAGGAAGAGACCGTTCAGGCGCAAAAGCTCTTAAGCTGGTTCGCCGGAGAGATAAAGGCAGGGGCAGTGAGCGAGCCTTTAATATTATCCGCAACGGCCATGAAGGACGGCGCTCAAATGAACGGGGCAGTCCTTTCCGTCAAGCCTCTAATCGATGAGAAGATAGGCGAATGGAAGCCGTCGGTCGTTGTCGCCCTCGGCGGCCTCGCCGCGCTCATCTTTACAGGTTCGCTGGAGACAGCCAGATTGCGCGGAAGGCTTAATACCTATAACGGCATAAGGACAGCCGTGACGCACTCGCCCGAAGACCTCGTCAAAAGGCCCGGGCTTAAAAAAGAGACGCTCGAAGACATGAAGATGATCATAAAGGCTCTGGCCTGAAGCATAGCCGCCACAACTTCTTCTTTTTGGAGACCATCCCCCTTCCGTTGATATATCGACAAATCCCTGATAGAATCGGCTTATGAGCGTAAAGTTCAGGCTTATCCCCCTTCTCCTGCTGGCCATCTTCCTTGCGGCGCTCTTAAACCCCGCGTCCGGCGAAGAAATAAAGACCGGCGCGGTCTACTACGTAAAGGCCGACGGCGTCATAAACCCTGTCATGGCCGAGTACATCGTGGGAGCCATTAAAAAGGCGGCTGACGAGAAGGCCGAGGCGGTCATAATAGAGCTCGACACCCCCGGAGGCCTCGACCTCTCCATGAGGGAGATAGTTAAGGACATCCTCTCTTCCGATATCCCCATAATCGTCTACGTCGCGCCCGGAGGCTCCCGCGCGGCATCCGCCGGGGTCTTCATCACATACGCGGCGAACGTCGCGGCGATGGCCCCTGGCACGAACATCGGCTCCGCGCATCCTGTAGCCATGGGCGGCGGCAAAATGGACGATACGATGGCGAAGAAGGTGGAAAACGACGCGGTAGCCTATATAAAGTCGATAGCGGCAAAGAGGGGGAGGAACGCCGAGTGGGCGGAAAAGGCCGTTAGGGAGAGCGTGAACATCACGGCTGAGGAGGCGTTAAAGCTCGGGGTCATAGAGATAGTCGCGCCCGACAGGTTCGAACTCGTAGGTAAACTCGACGGCAGGAAGGTCGATCTTCCGGGAGGCGCGCGTTCTCTTAACGTAAAGGGCGCTGAGATAAAAGACCACGAGATGAACCTGCGGTTCAGGATACTGAACGCCATCAGCAATCCGAACGTCGCCTATATACTTATGATGATAGGGCTCATAGGCATATACTTCGAGCTCTCCAGTCCCGGCGCGATACTCCCGGGTGTCGTCGGCGCGGTCTGTCTCATACTCGCCTTCTACGCCTTCCAGACGCTCTCCATCAACTACGCGGGGCTACTCCTTATCGGCCTCGCGATAGTCTTTTTCATAGTGGAGCTGAAGGTCGTAAGCTACGGGCTCTTGACCATAGCCGGGATAGTCTCTTTAATACTCGGCTCTCTCATGCTCTTCGAATCGCCAGCGCCCTTCATGCGGCTCTCCATCTGGGTGATACTCCCGACGGTCGGCTTCATGACCGCCGCGATATTGGGCGCAATGTACTACGCGCTGAAAATTTACAAGAGGAAGCCGGTAAGCGGCAAGGAAGGGCTCGTCGGCGAGGTCGGCTCGGTCGTAGACGATTTTGAGATGGACGGAAAGATATTCATCGAGGGCGAGTACTGGAACGCGACGACGGACGCTCCGTTGAAGGCCGGGGACAAGGTGAAGGTCGTCGAGGTAAAGGGGCTCTCTGTCAAGGTCGTGAAGGCGGATTGAGGCTTGCGTCTTTCGGAATAAAAAACACGGAGGC
>JACREU010000095.1 GCA_016212705.1 Deltaproteobacteria bacterium | reverse complement strand
CTTCGAGGCGTGGACGCCTATGCCGATTATCTCGACCGAGTCCCTGGTCTTTTCGCCGACGATGGCGCATATCTTCGTGGTCCCGATATCGAGACCTACCACTATGTTATCCTTTTTGGCCATCCGTCCCACCGCCTTCCTGTACCACATTGGTGTTGAACCTTACCGTCACTGCCCGCGGATTATAGAGGTCGAACGCCTCGATGCCGCGTAAGACCCCGCCGCGCGTCCCCAGAACGCGCTCGAAGGCTGAGAGCTTCTCTTCGAAGGAGTCCCTGCCGACGTCGAGCCTCACGCCTTCCTCCAGCGTGTATATCGAAAACCCGAATACCGGGTCGACGCTTATCTCCGATACCTTCGCGATGTTGAAGCCGGCCCGCGACGAGAGGACGCCGATAAGGTCCATGAGCCCCTCGTCCGGCACTTTTGTGGAATCCATCAGCCCCGCCATCGTAAGCCCCGTTACGATCGGGAGGTCGAGGTCGTCGTCAGCCGCGTAATTCTTGAAGACGACCCCGTTGGAGTCCATCACATAGAGTACGTCGAGCTTGACGAGCGCGACCGGCGACCTCTCCCTGACCTCTATGTCGATGACGTCGGGGTACGACCTCTCGACCTTCGCATCCTCTATCCACGGGTTCGTCTTTATCGAGGCCTCCGCCTGCCCTATCTCAAAGGAGAGTATGTTCTGCCCCTCCTTTATGCCTGAGAGCGCGGCTATCTCTTCCTTAGGTATCCTCTCCGAGCCGTTCACGTTGACCGCGATGACCGAGAGGTATTGCGTGGTAATGAGCGTGTTGTACCCCTTCCAGGCGGCGAATGCGAGCGCCGGGAGCGCCCCGATGAGCGCGACGGCCTTTACGGTCTTAAGCCCGGCCCTCTTCGCGCGCACCCGAAAGGGCTCCCTCCAGCGCCTGTTCCTCTTTTTTGATTTGACTGGTTTCATCAGCGTGACTAAAGTTCCGTTCGTCCTTGAGTAAGTAAGACAAATCCCAAAGGGCTTTTCTGTTCGAAAAAAACCGGGTAGTATGCCTCACTTTTTTTGACGGATCAAAACTGCAAAGGGCTTTTGACGCCCTGAACTAAACCTTGTCGATACCCGCGCCCTTGAGCATCTCCTCGACAAGCGCCGGGTAGTCCATGCCCGCGGCGGACGCGGCCCTCGGGAATAGGCTTAATTCCGTCATCCCGGGGATGGTATTCACTTCAAGGACACAGGGGTTGCCGTTCGCCCCGAGCATGACATCCACCCGGGCGGCGCCGCTGCACCTTAAGGCCTCGTAGGCCTTAAGAGCCTCTTTCGAAACCTTTTTTTCGAGGGCCTTTGTCAAGGGGGCGGGGCAGAGAAAATCGGTTGCCCCTTTCGTGTACTTGGCCCTGTAATCGTAGAAGCCTTCCTTCGGCCTTATCTCTATTACCGGCAGGACGCGGCCGTTGAGTATCGAGACCGTAAGCTCTCTGCCCTCGATGTACTCTTCTATTACCGGCTCTCCCCCGTGCTTCTTCGCCTCGGCTATGGCGGAGGCGAGTTCAGCCTTTTTTCTGACTATCGTCACGCCTATCGCCGAGCCCTGCGTCGAGGGCTTTACGACGACCGGGAACTTGAGCCTCCCCGCCTTGCCCCCGGCGTATTCGAACGACCCCGGTGTCGAGACGCCGTGGTGGAGGAAGAGTTTTTTTGCCGCGGCCTTGTCCATGGCGATGGACGACGCCTGGATGCCGGAGCCGGTGTAAGGTATCCCCATCACCTCAAGGAGCCCCTGTATGCAGCCGTCCTCGCCGTATCTGCCGTGGAGCGCGATAAAGGCGACCTCGATCTTCTTCGAGACGAGCAATGACGCGATGTCTCTGCCGGCGTCGATGGCAACGGCGTTGTAGCCCTTCGCGAGGAGCGCCTTCAATACCGCTCCCCCGGTCTTGAGGGATATCTCCCTTTCTTCGGATGCTCCCCCCAAAAGGACGCCTATCTTCTTATTTTTCAAAGGTGCCTTCGCCAACTTACTGGTCCTCTCCTATGACCTTTATCTCAGGCTCGAGGACGACCCCTTTCTGGCTGTATACCCTGTCGCGGATGAGCGCCATGAGCGAGAGGACGTCCTTTGCCCTGGCGGCCCCGAGGTTCACGATGTAGTTGGCGTGGACCTCGGATATCTGCGCGTCCCCGGACCTCTCGCCCTTGAGCCCCGCCTCTTCTATAAGCCTTCCGGCCGACTTGTTCTCGGGGTTCCTGAATACGGAACCGGCGTTCGGAAATGTTATGTGGGCGGTCGTTTTTCTGCGCTCCTTCAAGTCCCTTATCTTTTCCTTCACGACGTCGGGCGTCGATTTTTCAAACTTCATATGCGCCCTTGTGACTACCGCGCCCTTCGGGACCTCCGCCTTCCTGTATGCGAATGCGAGGTCCTTTTTAGGGATAAAGTTTTTGACGCCCTTTTTGCCGATGACCTCTACGCCCTCGACGCAGTCCTTCATCTCGCCGCCGTACGCTCCGGCGTTCATCATTACCGCGCCGCCTATGGTGCCGGGGATGCCGGAGGCGAACTCGAAGCCGGTTAGCCCCCGCTCCCTGCACTGGAAAAGCAGTTCGGAGAGGCGCACGCCCGCGCCGACCGACGCGTTAGTCTCGTCCTCCCAGACTATGTCCTTGAACCCCTCGGACATGTTTATGACGATAGACCTGACGCCGCCGTCCCGGACGAGCAGGTTCGTGCCGCCGCCGAGTATGTAGAAAGGGAAACTCTTCGCTTCCGCAAAGGCGAGTATGTCCTTAAGATCGCCTTCGTCCTGCGGAAAGGCCATCACGTCGGCGGGGCCGCCGATTTTAATGGAAGTGTACTCGCTCATCGGCACGTTGAAGAGCACCTTGCCCTTGAAGCGCTGAATGAAGAACAACGAATACTGCACCGCCATATCCTCTCCTTTGGACTTGCGCATCAGGAAACCCTCTTCCTTAGGCTCTCAAGCAAAGCCATGCCGGTCTTCCAGATGTCTCCGGCCCCGAGGGTGATGACCATGTCGCCGGACTCCACACTCCCTTCGAGGTGCGGCAGGATCAACGGGCCCGGCATGTAGGATACGTCCTTGTGTCCGTAGGCCTTTATCCCCTGATACAGGGCCTCGCCCGAAGCGCCTTCTATCCTCTCTTCGCCGGCGGCGTAGACGTCGGTGATGACGAGCTTTTCCGCGTCGTTGAAGGCCGACAGGAACTCGTTGAAGAGGTCCTGCGTCCTGGAGTACCTGTGCGGCTGGAATACCACGACGAGGCGCGCGTCAAACCCCTTCTTCGCGGCCTTCAAGACCGCCTTTATCTCCTCCGGGTGGTGGCCGTAGTCGTCGACCACGGTGACCCCGGCGGCGATACCCCTTACGTGGAACCTCCGCTCGACCCCGGTGAAGCCCTCAAGCCCGGCCTTTATAGTCGCAAAATCTATATCGAGCTCGCGAGAGACAGCCACGGCCGCGAGCGAGTTATACACGTTATGCTCTCCCGGGAGGTTCAGCGTTATCTCGCCGAGCTGTTTCTTCCCCCCCCAGACCTCGTAGATAGTCTGCATGCCTCTGTGCCTTATGTTTCTCGCGTGTATGTCGGCCTGGGCGGTGAAACCGTAGGAGATGAACCTCCTCGAGATCTTCGGTATGAGGGATTGGATGGCCGGGTGGTCGAGGCAAATAACCGCGCACCCGTAAAACGGGACCTTGTTCATGAAGTTCAGGAACGAGGCCTTGACGTCCTCCATGTCCTCGTAATGGTCCATGTGCTCCCTGTCTATGTTCGTGACGATGGCTATGGTCGGGGAAAGTTTCAGGAAACTGCCGTCGCTCTCGTCCGCTTCTGCCACGAGGAAGTCCCCGGTCCCGAGCCTGGCGTTCGCGCCGAGGCTGTTCAGCTTGCCGCCCGTCACTATCGTCGGGTCCATCTTGGCTGAGGCGAGTATCATCGAGATCATCGACGTCGTCGTCGTCTTGCCGTGTGTGCCGGCCACGGCTATCCCGTACTTCATCCTCATGAGCTCGGAGAGCATCTCGGCCCTCGGGATTATCGGTATCTGCCTTGAGAGCGCCTCCCTGACCTCGGGGTTATCCTTTTTGACGGCGGACGAGTATACGACGCAGTGGGCGTCGGTGACGTTTTCCGCCCGGTGGCCGGTGAATATCGTCGCGCCGAGGTTTTTAAGCCTCCTCGTAACGTCGGTCTCCGAGAGGTCAGAGCCTGTTACGTTATACCCCATGTTGATGAGCACCTCGGCTATGCCGTTCATGCCCGAGCCGCCTATGCCTATGAAGTGGATCTTCCTTATTTTTCCCCTATACATCTTCCCTATCCTTTTCCTATTATCTTCAAGAAATCGTCGGCTATCGTCTTTGCGGCCCCTGGCCTGCCGAGCGCCCGCGCCTTCTTCCTCATCGCTTCGGCGGCTTCGAAGTCCCCGTAGAGCCGCTTTATGGCTGAAGCGAGGGACGCGCCCGTTAGCTCGTCCTGCCTTATCATCACCGCGCCCCCCGCGTCGGACAGGCACCTCGCGTTCGCGCTCTGGTGATCGTCCGCCGCGAACGGGTACGGTATCAGTATAGATGGTATCCCCAAGGCCGTTATCTCGGCGAGCGAGGTCGCCCCTGCCCTGCATACGACGAGGTCCGCGCCTTTGTAGGCCGAGGCCATGTCGTCTATGAACTTGAAGACCTCAGCCTTGAGGTCCTTTCTTTTGTAGCCTTCTTTCGCCTTCTCGTACCCGTCCTCGCCGGTCTGATGCACGACCTTGAGGTTCGGCCAGATGTCGGTCAGGTACTCGGTTGCGTCCAGGAAGGCCGCGTTTATGGCGACTGCCCCCTGCGAGCCGCCGAATACGAGTATCGAAAATCTCTCTCCCTTTGAGCGCGCCCTCTTGTCGGAGGCGCCCTTAAGTATCTCTTTCCTCACCGGGTTCCCGGCAAGGACCGTTTTGCCTCTCGGAAAGTGGCGCCGGGCCTCGTCGAACGAGACATAGACCCTGTCAACGACCTTTCCCAGGACCCTGTTCGTCAGCCCCGGGAGGGCGTTCTGCTCAAGTACCGCCGTCCGTATCCCTAAGAGCCGGGCCGCGAACACCACCGGGGCCGACGAGTAGCCGCCGCTCCCTATTACCCCGTCCGGCTTTAACTCCTTCAATATGCCGAGCGCCTTTATCGTCGATGAGAAGGCCAATACGCCCGCCTTTATTTTTTTTAACGGACCTTTCCTCTTTATCCCCTCTACGCTCAAGACCTTCAAGGGGTAGCCGTACTTCGGCACTATCCTCTCCTCAAGCCCGCCCTTCGCGCCCATGAAGGTGATGGAGGCGCCGCTGTCGCGCGCCCTGAACTCCTCGGCGAGGGCCAGCGCCGGGAAGAGGTGCCCCCCGGTGCCGCCCCCGGCCATTACGAATGTAAGGCTCAGGCCTCGTTCTCCCTTATGCAGATATTGAGTATTACGCCTACCGCTATCATATTGACGACGAGCGAGGTGCCGCCGTAGCTTATGAACGGCAGGGGCAGGCCCTTGGGCGGCAGTAACCCCATTACTACCGCCATGTTTATCGCCGCCTGCAGGACGACCATGAATGTAAGGCCGAGCGCGAGGTACGTCCCGTGCAGGTCCTTTGCCTTAAGCGCTATCCTCGTGCCCGAATAGAGGAATATCGCGTAAAAGGCTATCACTACCGCGACCCCCAGGAACCCGAGCTCCTCGCCTATGACAGAGAGTATGAAGTCGGTATGCGCCTCGGGGAGGAAAAAGAGCTTCTGCCTACCCTCTCCGAGCCCGACGCCGTCGATGCCCCCGGAGCCGAAGGCGAGGAACGACTGTATCATCTGAAAGCCCTTGCCCTCCGGGTCCTTCCACGGGTCGAGGAATATCTGCAACCTCGTTATCATGTACCTGAAGTTCGTCATAAGGAGGTAGAGGAACGGCAGGACCGCGAGCCCCAACGCCAGGAGGTGCCTTAAGCGCGCGCCTGCCGCGAAGTTCATGAGTATTACGATGGAGGCGAGCGTCACGGCGGTCCCCAGGTCCGGCTCCATCACTATTAATAGTATGACTATCCCCGGGAAGAGCATGTTCGGGAGGAACCCGGTCGCGAAATTCTTTATCCTCTCCGCCTTTCCGGCGAGCGAATAAGCGAGGAAGAATATGACGGCGAGCTTCGCCGGCTCCGATGGCTGGAAGGCGATGGGGCCGAGCCTTATCCACCTCTTCGCCCCTCCTGCGGAAAACCCTACGCCTGGTATGTAGATGCAGATGAGGAATATCGCCGAGAGCGCGAGTATCGGGTACGCCATCTTCCTGTAAAAGCCGTATGGCACGCGCGCCGCGAGCACGAAGAAGACCACGCCTGCGACGGCGAATGTCAGGTGCTTCCTTACGAAAAAGTACTGGTCCCCGAACCTCTTCAGCGCCACGACGGAAGAGGTCGAATATACCATCACGACCCCTATGGCGAGGAGTATCAGGGTGGATACGATCAATAACCTGTCGACGTCGCGGAACCTTATCAAAGCGCCCTCACAAATTCCTTGAACTTGTCCCCGCGTTCCTTGTAGTTCCTGAACATGTCGAAGCTTGAGCAGGCCGGGCAGAGCAGGACCGTATCCCCGGCCTTCGCGTTCTTTTCCGACACCTCGACGGCCTCTTTCAGGGATTCCGCCATAACCGACAAGGTAAGAGAGCCGAGCGCCTCTTTGATCTTAAAACGCGCCTCTCCAATGAGGACCATGAGAGCGACCTTTTCCTTTACAAGAGAGGTCAAAACACGGTAGTCGCCGCCCTTGTCGACCCCTCCGGCGATGAGTATCACCGGCCCCTTGAGCCCCCTGAGGGCCATCATCAATGACCCGATGTTCGTGCCCTTGGAATCGTCTATATATGCGACCCCGTTCCTCTCCATAAAGAACTCCATCCTGTGGGAGAGCCCCGCGAACCTCTTAAGAGTCGCGAGTATCTCGTCCCTCCCGACGCTTAAGGCGCGCGCCGCGGCTATGACGGCCATGACGTTCTCGATGTTATGGAGCCCCTTGAGCCTTATCTCGGAAGCCGGGTACCTCTCCTCTTTTCCAGAGCACCTGAAGATTATCTCGCCCCCGTTGTACGATAGGCCGTCCTTGAGTTCCCCCTCGACCGAGAACGGGATTATCCTGCCTTTACCGAGCCCCTTCTGCACGCGCGAGGCGATGACCGGGTCGTTAACGTTCACGATCGCGTAGTCGGCGGCGGTCTGGTTCATGAACAGGCGGAACTTCGTCTCGGCGTAGTGCCCGAAATCCCTGTACCTGTCGAGGTGGTCCTCGGTGATATTAAGGAGCACCCCTACATGCGGGTTAAACCTCTCCGTCGTCTCGAGGTGGAAACTGCTTATCTCCAGCACGCAGTAATCGGCCTCCATTTCGCGCTCCACGAACTCTACGGCCGGGGTGCCGATGTTGCCCCCTACAAAGACCTTTTTCCCCGCGTCTTTCAGGACCTCGCCCAAGAGCGTCGTGGTCGTAGTCTTGCCGTTCGTCCCGGCTATGGCGATTACGGGCGCGTCCATAAACCTGTATGCGAGCTCGACGTCGCTTATGACCTCGGCGCCGAGATCCCGGAGGTCGCGGAGGACCTTAAGGCCATGCGGCACTCCGGGGCTGACGATGACGAGGTCGAACCCGCCTTTCTCAAGCCCCTCGTGGCCTCCTGCCTTCACCTCGATGCCGAGGGCGTTTAACTCATCAGCCGCGGGGATGTCTTTCAAAAGTTTCGAGTCCGTCGCCGTTACGACGGCCCCGCATTTTTTCAGGAACCTCGCCGACGAGAGCCCGGTCGCGGCGAGGCCCACGACGAGGGCGCGCCTTCCATTGAGCGCCTCCATGGCCCGTTTAAGCCCTCCGCCGTTCCCGCGCGGGGCGATATTTTCAGCGGTCGTCGTCACCTGATCTTCAGCGTACTTATGGCAAGGAGCGCCAGTATTATCGCTATTATCCAGAACCTGACTATTATCTTGGGCTCGGGCCAGCCCTTTATCTCGTAATGGTGGTGTATGGGGGCCATGGCGAAGACCCTCTTGCCGGTGAGCTTGTAAGACCCCACCTGGAATATCACCGAGAGCGCCTCTACCACGAATATGCCGCCTACGAGTATGAGGAGTATCTCGTGCTTTGTTATGACCGCGAGCGTCCCGAGCGCCCCTCCCAATGAGAGCGAGCCAACGTCGCCCATGAACACCTGCGCCGGGTAGGTGTTGAACCAGAGAAAACCCAAGGAGGCCCCGACCATCGCGCCGGCGAAGACCGCGAGCTCTCCGGCCTTTGGCACGTACATGATATGGAGGTAGCTGGCTATCTTTACGTGCCCCACGAGATAGGCAAGCAGCATGTAGGTCGCCGCGGCTATTATCATGGGGCCGATAGCGAGGCCGTCGAGCCCGTCGGTAAGGTTGACCGCGTTCGAGGCCCCGACTATGACGAGGACCGTGAACGGTATGTAGAAGACCTTGAAGTCTATCTGCGCCTCCTTGAAGAACGGTATGGCCACGAGCGTCTCGATATTATTGAAGTAGAGCATGAGCGCGGCGGCTAGCGCGATGCCGACCTGGGCCGAGAACTTTATCCTGGCGCGCAGGCCCTTCTTGTCCTTCTTCACGACCTTGATGTAGTCGTCTATGAAGCCGATGAGCCCCATGCCGACGGTGACGAAGGTGAGGACCCAGACATTGATGTTAGTTATGTTCCCCCAGAGAAGGACCGAGACGGTGACGACGAGGAGTATTATCGCCCCGCCCATCGTGGGAGTGCCGGCCTTGCTTAAGTGCGTGGCCGGCCCGTCGGTCCTCACGACCTCCCCGAACTTCAATACCTTGAGCTTGTTTATGAGGTACGGACCCAAAACGAAGCTCAGGAGGAGCGCGGTTATCGCCGCGTATATGGTCCTGAAGCTTATGTACTGGAACACGTTAAAGAACGTGTGGTGCTTTGCCAGAGGGTATAAAAAGTAATAGAGCATCCGGTTCCTTTCCAGCAGTCTGACAAATTCCTGATTTTCAGACCTGTTGCGCTTAAGTTAAATCAAACGGCCTCTCTGAACGAGGCCTTGAGCCCTTCGACTATGTATTCAAGGCAGAGGCCCCTCGACGCCTTTACGAGGACCGCGTCCCCTGGTCTCGCTATCTTTTTCACCGCCGGAAGGGCGGCTCCCTTATCCCCGAAGGCCTCGACGCTTTTTACGCCTCCGGCGTTAGCGCCGTTCGCCACCTCGGCGGCCCATTCGCCTATGGCGACGACGACGTCTATACCGAGCCTGCCGGAGAGCAGGCCTATCTCGTAATGCTCGACGGACGACGCCCCGCCGAGCTCGAGCATGTCGCCGATCACGGCGACCTTCCTGCCGGGGGCCTTCGCGAGCGTGCGCAGGGCCGAGGCCATCGACTCGGGGTTCGCGTTGTAGGTGTCGTCCAAGACCGTAAAGCCGTCGACCTTCACTATCTCCATCCTGCCGTGGACAGGCGAAAACGACGAGAGCCCTTCCTCTATCTCCTTAAGCGACGGGCCGAGCGGAAGCGCGGCCGCTATCGCCGCCGCGCCGTTTATGACGTTAGTTCCGCCTGGCGCGTTGAAGCGCACGGTCACGTCCTTGCCCGCCACCTCATAGAGCGCAACCGCGCCGCCGAAGGAGTCTTCTACCGAGTACTCCCTTACTCGGACGTCGGCCTTCTCCTTTATAGAGAACGTGACCTGTTTTCCGCTCTTCCCGGCGAGCGCCCTTATGAGCGGGTCGTCGAGATTGACGGCCCTGTACTTGTCGGCTGAGAGCTTCGTAAAGAGCGGCCCCTTCGCCTTCGCCACACCCTCTATGGAGCCGAGCGTCAGAAGGTGCGCCCTGCCGATGTTGGTCAGGAGCGCGATGTCCGGCGCGCATATGTCGACGAGCCGCTCCATCTCAAAGAACTCGCTTATGCCGAGCTCGATGACGGCGGCCTTATGGGCCTTGCCAAGTCCGGACAAGGTGAGCGGAAGGCCTATGAGATTATTCAAATTCCCCTCGGTCTTCAGGACCTTCCTCGATTGCGATAGGATCGAAGCCGTCATCTCCTTTGTAGTCGTCTTTCCCGCTGACCCGGAGATGGCGATGAGCGGTATATTATAGAGGCCCCTTATGTATCTGCCGAGCTCTCCGAGCGCAAAGAGCGTGTCCTTTACCCTGATAACCGAGGCTCCGGCGGGTATCTCTCCTGCGACCGGGCCATCGACGACCGCGACAGAGGCCCCCCTGCCGAGCGCGTCAGAGACGAACCTGTGGCCGTCGAAGCTGGGGCCCTTCAACGCGAAGAAGACCGCGCCGCAGGACTCCTTTCTCGAATCCGTCGAGACGCCGTTTGCGCGGGCAGAGCCGCCACCGTGTATCAGCTCGCCGCCAATGGCAACGATTATCTCCTGAACGCTAATGTCCATTGGACCTCAGTTGCCCGGCCTTATCAGCGCCCTCTATCGCGGAGCGCAACACCTCGAAGTCGCTGAAGCGGCTCTTCCTGCCTTTGACTATCTGATAGTCCTCATGCCCCTTGCCGGCTACCAATATGGTGTCCCCGGAGGCAACCTCTGAAACGGCCTTCCATATCGCCTCTGTCCTGTCGGGTATGACCGCGTAGCAACGGCCCGAGAGCGCCTCGTCCGGCCTTTTTTTCGCAAGCCCCTCTATCCCCGCCTCTATCTCCCTGATTATCTCGATCGGGTCTTCGTCCCTCGGGTTGTCGGAGGTTATGATCGTGACATCCGACAACCTCGCCGATATCCCGCCCATCTTCGCTCGCTTGGTCCTGTCCCTGTTGCCGCCGCAACCGAAGACGGTGATGACCCTCCCCTTTGATACGGGCCGGAGTGCGTTCAAGGCCCTCTCGAGCGCGTCGCTCGTATGCGCGTAATCGACATAGGCCCTGAAAGGGCGCGCGCCCCCTGCCTCGATCTTCTCGAGCCTCCCCGGGACCCTCGCGAGGCTGGAGATGCCTTCGGATATCCTCGCGCCCTCTATCCCGAGCGCGTATGCGGCGGCTATCGCGGCAAGTATGTTCTGGAGGTTATACTCGCCGACAAGGTGCGACGATACCTGCACATCCCCCGATGGCGTCCTTACGGTAGCCTCCGTCATTCCGTCCTTAAGCGAGTACCTGGCCGGGTAGATGTCCGCGCCTTCCTTGAGGCTCACGGTAATGGACGCCGGGTACATCCCCTTCAACTTCCTGCCCCAGGCGTCGTCGATGTTGACGATAGTCTTTCCGTGGTTGCGCTTCACGAGCTCGAATAATATCGCCTTGGCGCTGAAGTACTCCTCCATCGTCTTGTGGTAATCGAGGTGGTCGAGCGTGAGGTTCGTGAAGATGCCCGCTTTGAAGGCGCAATCCCCCGCCCTCTTCTGCTCAAGCGCGTGGGACGAGACCTCCATAACGGCGTGGGTCACTCCCGCGTCCGCCATCTCTTTCAAGAGCCTCTGGAGGTCCGGGGCCTGCGGGGTCGTGTGCGGGGCATCGAAGGTCTTCCCGTTGTACCTGTAATTGATCGTGCCTATGACGCCGGGGTTTAGATTCGCGGCCCTGAATACGGATTCGATCAAATAGGTCGTCGTCGTCTTGCCGTTCGTGCCTGTCACCCCGATGAGAGAGAGCCTCTCCGATGGTTCGCCGTAAAAGGCGGCCGAGACCTTCGAGAGCGCAGAGCGAATGTCTTTCACTATCACCTGGGTCGCGGCTATGCCTTCCGTCTCCCTTTCAACGAGGACGCACGAGGCCCCTGCTTCTACGGCCCTGACTATGAACGCGTGCCCGTCCACATGCTCTCCGGGTATCGCCGCGAAGAGGAATCCCCTGACAACGGCCCTTGAGTCATAGGCAATGCCGCATACCTCGACGTCCCTCCTGCCTACGACCCTTGCGTCAAGCGCCCTTATGAGAGTGTCTAACACCATAGACCCCTGATATTAACAGAAGGAGAGGACTAAAATCTGTATCCTTAGTCTCATCACTGGAATTTAAAAATACCTTTAAAACCAAAGAGTTAGGAGGCCCGGACAATACATTCCATAACTTATTATTTTCTCACGAAACAAGTGGTTTTTTCAAACCAATTCTCATTGGAACGAGACGGCGACCGCACCTTTTGCCGGTATCGACTGCCCCGGCGCCGGCCTCTGGGCGTAAGCCCTCCCGGAGCCGTTTATCTCGACATCTAACGCCCTGTCGCGGGCCATCTTCAGGACCGCCCTTACGGTCCTGCCGTTAAAATCCGGGACCGACATCGGGCTCTCCGTCATGCCTCCGGCCGTTTCCACTGCGCCGGTCTCGTCCGCCATATCAAGCGCGGCGGCATGGGCGGCGGCTTCCTTTTCCGCCTTTACGGACTGCACGGCCGGCCCCTTCCTGTTCTCCGGGAAGACGCCCATGTATGAGAGGGACTGCTCGGCTATCTCCTTAAAAACCGGCGCCGCGACCTGGCCTCCGTAATATATCTCGCCCCTGGGTTCGTCTATCGTAACAAGTATAGAGAGCCTCGGCGCGCGGGCAGGCGCAAAGCCGATGAACGACGCGAGGTACGCGCCCTTCATATAGCCGCCGTTCTTAAGGTCCGGCTTCTGCGCGGTGCCGGTCTTTCCGGCGGCCTCGAAGTCGTCGATCGCCGCGTTGGTCCCGGTGCCGCCCTCTTCCGTGACGCCGACCAGCATGTCGGTAATCCTTTTGGCCGTGTCCTCGGAGATGACCTTCCTCATTATCACCGGGTTAGTCTCCGAGACTATCGCGCCGCTTGAGTCCTTCACCGACCTTACGACGTAGGGCTTCATCAGGAAGCCGCCGTTAGCGATCGTGGATAAGGCCGAGATGAGCTGAATGCCTGTGACGGAGACGCCCTGCCCGAAGGAGACGGTGTCTACCGTAACGCCCGACCAGGTCGAGTGGTGCCGGAGCGCCCCGATAGCCTCCCCGGGGAGGTCTATCCCGGTCTTGCCGCCGAAGCCGAAGGCCTTAAGGTACCTGTAGAGCTGGACCTTTCCGAGCCTCTCGCCAATCTTGGCGGACCCTATGTTGCTCGATACCTTTATTATCTGGGGGACGGTGAGCCACCCGTGCTTCTCGTGGTCGTGGAATACGCGGTCGGCGACGCGGTAGCTCCCGTTCTCGCAGTATATCGACTCCTTCGGCTTTACGGCGTTCTCCTCGATCGCGGCGGATATGAGGAAGAGCTTGAAGGTCGAGCCCGGCTCGAAGGCGTCCGTGATGTTCCTGTTCCTCCAGTGCCGGGGCTCGAACCTCTTGATGTCGTTCGGGTCGAAGGTGGGGAGCGACGCCATCGCGAGCATCTCTCCGGTCATGGGGTCCATGACGAGCGCCGTGCCGCCCTTTGCCCCGGCCTCGTCGACCGCCTTTTTGAGGGCCTTCTCGGCGATGTACTGGACCGTCTTGTCTATCGTCAGCTCGACCTCCCTGCCCTGAACGGGCAAGGTCTTGTCCAGGTCCTCGAAGAGGAGGAGGCGGCCCATCGCGTCCTTGTCGCCGACGAACTTGCGCGATGCCCCTTTGAGTGTGGCGTCGTAGTAGCGCTCCACGCCCTCAAGCCCGTTGGAGTCAAGCCCGGTAAAGCCTATGATGTTCGAGGCGAGCTGGCGGTTGGGGTAGAAGCGCCGCGCCTCTTTCACCACCCCAACGCCCTCTATCTTCGACAAAAGTTTTCTGTCATCTTCCTTGAGGTCTACCTGCCTTTTGAGCCAGACGAAGTTGGGTTGCGACTTTATCTTCCTCTCTATCTCGGACGCGCTCACCGCGATAATCGGAGAGAGCGCCCTTGCAGTAGCCCTCGGGGAGCCTATCTTCCCCGGCTGGGCGAAGACGGAATCGACCTCTATCGAGACCGCGAGCTCCTTTAAGTTCCTGTCGTAGATGTCGCCCCTCTTTGACTGGATGTTGATGGTCTTCCTGTGCTGTTTCTGGGCGAGGTGCTTGAGCCTTCCGCTGTCCAACACCTGGAGCTGGAAGGCCCTGCCGAATATGGCCGCGAAGATGATGATGAAAAAGCCGAGGACGATGTAGATGCGGAGCCTGAGATATCGTCCCGTGTCAGCCTGTCTCTTTCTCATCTGACGTTGACTATCTGTTCGCCCTTCGGGTGTATGAGCCCGAGCTCGGAGGAGGCTATCTTTTCTATCCTTTCCGGTGATTTGAGCTTCATGTACTCTACCCGGAGGCGCTTGTTCTGCTCCGTCAGGCTCCCGCGCGCGGAGTTGGCCTTGGATATCTCGTAGCCGAGGTTCACGACCATGAGCCTTGACCAGACGAACGCCGAGGCGACGGCTATGAGGGCGAAGGAGATGAGGATCGAGAGGTAGAGGAAGCTCATATCGCGCAGATCCCTCCTCACCTTTACGTCCTGCCCGGTAAGCACCCCCTGCATCGACATCTTTCTCGCTACCGCCGTATCAGACATACTACCCTCCCTCAAAAAAACACTATAGGCTACTTCTAAAATTAGATATTTTTTCTGAGGTCAAGGAAGGGTGAAAATAAAAAGCGCAGCATATATTTGGAATATGTGAGCATTTTTATTTCCGCCCTGACACAGAGATCAGGGAAAATAGCAATTTTAGATCTTCTCTATCACCCGGAGCCTCGCGCTCCTCGCCCTGGGGTTCAATCCCGTCTCTTCCTCGGACGGGGTGACGGACTTTCTCGTTAAGAGCGTCGCCTTTGGTCTTTGTCCGCATACGCACTGCGGGAAGCGCGGCGGACAGACGCACCCCGTGGCGAGTCCCCTGAAAAAAACCTTGACGATCCTGTCTTCGAGCGAGTGGAAGGAGATTACGGCGAGCCTCCCGCCGCCTTGTAAAACATCGAATGAGCCGGAGAGCCCGTCTTTGAGCGCCCCGAGCTCGTCGTTTACCGCTATGCGGAGCGCCTGAAAGACCCGTGTCGCCGGGTGTATCCCCTTTGACTGGAGCTTCCTGGGGACAGAGAGCGAGATCAGGTTCGCGAGTTCGACCGTCGTCTCTATCGGCCTTCTCTCGCGGGCGGCAAGCAGGGCCCTTGCTATCCTCCGGGCCTCTCTTTCCTCTCCGTACTCCCTGAATATCCGCACGAGCTCATCAAAATCCGCCCCGTTCACGAGGTCGTAGGCGGATAACTTCTGGGACCTATCCATCCTCATGTCGAGCCGGGCCTCAAACCTGAAGCTGAAGCCGCGCTCTATCGCGTCGAACTGGAAGGACGATACGCCGAGGTCGAGGAGGACCCCGTCCACCCCTTTTATCCCCAGGCCTTCAACGACCTTCCGTATCTCCCGGAAGTCGGCCTTGACTAACGTTACCCTGTCCCCGAACCCTGAGAGCGCGCTGCGGGCGGCGACAAGCGCGTCATCGTCCCTGTCCATACCTACGAGCCTTCCGTCCGGAGAGCTCGCCTCCAGAACGGCCTTCGCATGTCCGCCGCCGCCGACAGTCCCGTCCACGTAAACGGCGCCGCCCCTGCACCTGAGCGCCTCTATTACTTCCCGCTCCATCACGGGGAGATGCAGAAATTCCAACTAAAGCCCCAGCCGTTCGAGCGTGTTTACGATGTCCTCCTCGGCGGCCTGGGCCTCGGCCTTCTCCCATAGCGGCTTGGACCATATCTCGACGTGCCTGAACGTGCCGACGAGTATGACGTCCTTCTCAAGCTTCGCGTAATCGCGTAGCGCCTGCGGGACGAGGATCCTGCCGAGCTTGTCTATCGCGCAGTCGGTCGCGCTCGAATAGAAAAACCTCAGGAACGCCTTGGTGTCTTTCTTGAACTCGGGGAGGGCCGAGACCTTTTCTTCCAGCACCTGCCATTCGAGAAGGGGGTACGCGATGAGACAGCTGTCGTATGTGGTGACGACGAGGCGCGAATCGTACCGCTCGTTAAGGGTCTCCCTGAACCTCGATGGTATCGAGAGCCTTCCCTTCGCGTCTATCGTGTGTTCGTACCTGCCCCTGAACATCGTTCGTCCTTCTCTTATTTTGCCGTGATACGGGCTCACAAAGGCAGGAAATCCAGCTCGAATCTCCCCGCCCCTGCGCCTCCACTTCATGCCACTTTCAAGGGTTCTATACCACTTTATACCACTTTATACCACACTCCCGGTAACTATATTCCTCGCGCCTTTTTTTGTCAAGGAAAATTTAAGGTTTTTTTGAGTCAAAAAAGATTGCGAAAAGGGCGTATTTACAGGCGGATTCGATGGGACAGGGGAGATTCATCCACAGGTGTGGATTAACCTGTGGATAAGGTGTGGTGAGGTCCGGTATTTGTGTGAAATGGTGTGGATAAAACCCCCCCGCCTCTGAAAGAGGCGGGGGGGTGATGAAAATAACCCAAAAATGATAGTCGGTAACGAGCCCGCGGGCGCGATTATCCAAGCAAAAAACTGGATTCCCTCTTGAGGCGCGCGGGAATGACGATGTAAGTTTTTTTTGCATGTCATCCCCGAGGTTTTTATCGGGGACCCAGTCTCAAAACCGATGTCATGCAGGGAACGGGTATGTAAAGGTCTCCATGGATTGTAATTTTCAAAGACACAAAAAAACAGGCGCGGTCAAAAACCGCGCCTGTCGTTGCAATTTTTCGCGTGTTCAGTTCGCAACCGAACAAAAAACGACAGGCGGGACTAACGAGTCCCGCCTGTCAAAAAATTCACCCCTCCCGGCCTCCCCTTGAAAAAAGGGGAGGAGATTGAGGCAACTCCTATTATCGCCCTTTGCGCCCCGCCGCCTCTTTGCCCTGCCTGAACGGGCGGCGCGAGGGGGCTCCATTAGGGGCGCTCGGCCTCCGGGGGCGGTTATGTTCGTGCCGCCCATCGGGTTGCCTGACCGAAGGGACAGACCCTGACGAGGCCTCGAACTTAAAGCCCTGGACCTCTTCGACCGGGATAGTGCGGCCAAGGAGGCGCTGGATATTGACGAGCAGGTCCTTCTCCTCAGACGACACAAGCGAGAGCGCAATCCCGTTCGCCCCGGCGCGCCCGGTCCTCCCAATGCGGTGGACATAGTCCTCCGGTACATTCGGGAGGTCGTAGTTGACGACGTGCGGGAGGCTGTCGATGTCGAGTCCGCGCGCGGCGATGTCGGTGGCTACCAGTATCTTTACCGCGCCGCTCTTGAAATCCGCGAGCGCCTTTGTGCGCGCCGACTGGCTCTTGTTGCCGTGTATGGCAGTAGCGTTTATGCCGTCGGTCACAAGTTGCGTGGCGAGCCTGTTTGCGCCGTGCTTGGTGCGGGTAAATACGAGCGCCTGACGCCAGTCCCTCTCCTTGATAAGGAGCGAAAGGAGTTCGCGCTTCCGCGTATGCCCGACCGGGTGCACGACCTGAGAGACGTTCTCCGCCGCGGTGTTTCTACGCGCTACCTCGACGAGAGCGGGGTTATGGAGTAGCCCGTCGGCGAGGCGCTTGACCTCGTCATTATAGGTCGCGGAAAAGAGCAGGTTCTGCCTCTTGGCCGGGAGGAGCTTCAATATCCTCTTGATGTCGTGGATGAAGCCCATGTCGAGCATGCGGTCTGCTTCATCCAAAACCAATATCTCGACTTTGGAGAGGTTCACCGTGCCCTGTCCGGCGTGGTCGAGGAGACGCCCTGGTGTAGCTACGAGTATGTCCACGCCGCGCCTTAATGCGTCTATCTGCGGGTTTATGCCTACGCCGCCGAAGACGACGGTCGAGCTCAAGCGCAGGTTCCTGCCGTAGGTACGGATGCTCTCGTGGACCTGGGCCGCGAGCTCGCGCGTGGGCGCGAGCACAAGGGCTTTCGGGGCCCGCCCCTTTTCGCCGGGCCCTTTGAGG
>JACREU010000093.1 GCA_016212705.1 Deltaproteobacteria bacterium | reverse complement strand
GTTCTTTCTCGGGTTCGCCATAAAGGTGCCGGTATTCCCGTTCCATACGTGGCTCCCTGACGCGCACGTCGAGGCCCCGACCGCGGGCAGTGTCATCCTGGCCGCCGTACTTTTGAAGATGGGCACCTACGGGTTCGTCAGGTTCAACCTCCCGCTGTTGGCGGACGCCAGCAGGGCCTTTACGCCCTTCATACTGGCGCTCGCGGTCATAGGCATAGTATACGGGGCGTTTCTCGCGATGGCGCAGAAGGACATAAAGAAGCTCGTCGCGTACTCGAGCGTGAGCCACCTCGGCGCGGTCATGGCCGGGCTCTTCGCGTTAAATCAGCAGGGCATCGACGGCGGCGTATTGCAGATGATAAACCACGGGGTATCGACCGGCGGGCTCTTCCTCGTCATAGGCATGATATACGAGAGGCGGCACACGAGGCTCATCTCCGACTTCGGGGGCATCGCCAGGGTGATGCCGGTCTACTCGGCACTCGTCCTCATCATAGTGTTCTCCTCCATCGGCCTGCCCGGCACCAACGGCTTTGTAGGCGAGATACTCATACTCATGGGCCTCTTCAAAACAAGCGTCACGGCGGCCGTATTCGCGGCCACGGGCGTCATACTCGGCGCGGCGTACATGCTCTGGATGACGCAGAGGGTGATATTCGGGAAGATAACCAGGAGGGAGAACCTTGTCCTCAAGGACATAAACGCGAGGGAGGTCCTGATCCTTTTGCCGATAATCGGCCTCATACTCTGGATAGGCATCTATCCGAAGCACTTCCTCTCGCTCTCCGCGGCTTCTACCGCCCGCATAGCGGAGATAGTCGAGAGGAACGCGCCCAAGGCGGAGCGGCCCCTGCACGCGGCGCAAACCGCCCGCCAAGCGCAGCCGCATGAAACCGTCCACGCCGAAGCTCACGGAGGTACGCATTAAATGACCGGGCTCACGGGCTTCCCGATACTTTCGACGATAGCATTCCTGCCGGCGCTCGGCGCGCTCGTCATCATCCTGTTTTATAAGAAGGACTGGACCGACCTCATAAAGTGGACCGCGCTCGGCACCTCGGCCGTGACATTCGCCGTCTCGCTCTATCTGCCGCTTACCTTCGACATGGCCGACCCCGGCCTCCAGTGGGTCGAAAAGACCGTCTGGATAGAGAGGTTCGGGATTTCGTACTACATGGGGGTCGACGGCATAAGCCTCCTCCTCGTGCTCCTTACGACCTTCATGACGATAATCTGCATCCTCGCCTCGTGGAGGGAGATAAACACGAAGCTCAAGGGCTACATGGCGCTCTTCCTCCTGACCGAGACATTCTCGCTCGGCATCTTCATGGCCATGGACCTCTTCCTATTTTACGTCTTCTGGGAAGCGGTACTCATCCCAATGGTCTTCATAATCGGGATATGGGGCGGCGCGAGGAAGTTCTACTCGGCGATCAAGTTCTTCATATTCACCTTCGTGGGGAGCCTGTTCATGCTCCTCGGCATCCTTGCCATCTATTTCTACCACGGCAAGGTCACGGGGGTGTATACCTTCGATTCTACGATACTCTCGCTTGCGCCCGTGGCGCCCGCGGTACAGTTCTGGGTATTCATAGCGTTCTTCTTAGGGTTTGCGGTAAAGGTGCCGATGTTCCCGCTCCACACCTGGCTCCCGGACGCGCACACGGACGCGCCCACGGCCGGGTCTATCGTCCTTGCCGCGGTGCTCCTGAAGCTCGGCACATACGCCTTTGTCCGGTTCACGCTCCCCATGCTCCCGAACGCCTCGATGCTGTTTGCGCCCCTCATGATAGGGGTCTCGCTCTTCGCGATCATCTACGGCGCGCTCGTCACGATCGCCCAGAAGGACATAAAGAAGCTCATCGCCTATTCGAGCGTGAGCCACATGGGTTTTGTCATGCTCGGCATATTCGTATTCAACATAGAGGGGCTCAAAGGGAGCGTCCTGCAGATGCTCAATCACGGGATATCGACCGGCGCGCTCTTCCTCCTCGTCGGCATGATATACGAAAGGACGCACACGAGGATGATAGGCGATTACACGGGCCTCTTTAAGGAGCTCCCCGTATACGGGGTCTTCTTCCTCATAGTCGTCCTCTCTTCCATGGGCCTGCCGACCACCAACGGGTTTGTCGGGGAGCTCTTTATCCTCATAGGCGCGTTCAAGGCCCACTGGGTCTACGCCGTATTCGTCGCGTTCGGCGTCCTCCTCGGCGCGGCCTACCTCATCTGGCTCTTCCAGAGGGTCTTCCTCGGGAACTTCCGCTACGCGGGAGGGCACGGGCTCAAGGACCTGGGGCTACGCGAGATAATAGAGACGGCCCCGCTAATAGTCCTCATATTCTGGATAGGCCTCTACCCGAAGCCGTTCCTGAACGTCATGGACGCGTCCCTGACGAAGCTTGTAGAGCAGGTGGAGACGAACTACAGGAAGGGCAACGGCGAAGTTGTTCCGCCGCAGGCCTCGCTCGGCGCCGCAGTTGTCGAAAGGAAGGTTGAGTGATGCCGGCCGGACTAAACATAAACTTCTACGCGGTCATGCCGGAGATACTCGTAACGGCGCTCGCGCTCATCGTGCTTGTCCTCGACTTCTTCATAAGGAAGAACAAGGCCGCGCTCGGATGGGTCTCCGTCATAGGGCTAATCTGCATCCTGCCCTTCGCGGCCTACACTAACGAGCCGTACCCGGTATTCGGCGGCACGATCATAGCCGACAGCTTCTCGGCGTTTTTCAACGTTATATTCATAATCGCGGCGATATTCACGATACTCATCTCGATGGATTATCTCAGGAAAATAGGCGTCGACAGGGGCGAGTACTACCATATAACCCTGTTCGCGACAGTCGGCATGATGGTAATGGGTGCGGCGAACGACCTTATCAACGTCTACGTCGGGCTCGAGCTCATGGCGCTCTCCTTCTACATACTCGTCGCTTACAGGGTGAAGAGCTCAAGGTCCGTTGAAGGCGCGCTCAAGTACTTCGTCCTCGGCGCGCTGTCTTCAGGCATACTCCTCTACGGCATGTCATTCGCCTACGGCGCGGCGGGGTCCACCAACTTCATGGAGATAGCCGGAGCCCTCGGCAAGGGCGATAACACATACCTTACGCTCGGCATCACCCTCATGGCCGTCGGTTTCGGTTTCAAGATAGCGGCGGTGCCGTTCCACATGTGGTCGCCCGACGTCTACGAGGGCGCGCCCACGCCAGTGACAGCGCTGCTCTCGGTCGGCTCGAAGGCCGCGGCCTTCGCGGCCTTCCTAAGGGTCTTTACCGCGGCATTCCCGGCGTTCCAGGCAGACTGGTCCTCGATGCTATGGATCGTCTCGGCGGCGACCATGATATTCGGGGCCGTCGTAGCCATATCGCAGAGGAACATCGTAAGGATGCTCGCGTACTCGTCGATCGCCCACGCCGGAATAATAATGATAGGCCTCATCGTCTTTAACGATACCGGGCTCGCGGGTGTCGCCTACTACCTCCTCGTATACGCCTTCATGAACATGGGCGCGTTCACGATAGTCGCGCTCTTCAGGGACAAGGGCAGGTTCGAGAACATCGACGAGTACAAGGGGCTCTCGACGACAAGGCCGCTCCTTGCGTTCCTCATGGCGCTCTTCCTACTGTCCCTTGCCGGCATTCCTCCGACTGGAGGGTTTGCCGCGAAGTTCTTTATCCTGTCCGCCGCGATAGACGCGAAGTACTACTGGCTCGCGTCCATCGGCGTCGTGTCCACCGCGATATCGCTCTTCTTCTACGCGAAGGTCATATTCTACATGTACATGAAGGAACCGGACCACGGCGCGGAGATAGCCCCCGCATCCGGGGTTATTTATAATATAGTGCTCTTCTGCACGGCGATAGGGACGGTCTTCCTCGGCGTATACCCCGCGCCATTCATCGACATGGCTGTAAAGGCCGTAAGACCCTTATTAATGTAACGGAGTGCGATATGGCAGGCCACGACGACAACCACGGACACGGCGCCCACGGGGACGCTCACGACGACCTCCTTCTCCACGGAGGAGGCCACGACGAGCACGATTCCCACGCCGACGACGCCCACGCAGAACCCGCGGAGCCCCCGGATACCGGCAATAGGCAATGGTGGAGGCTCCCGTTCGACGCGACGACCAATTTTTCGCTCCTCGGGTTCTTCTTAGGAGGCGCGCGCTGGGAGAGCAACGAAAGAAAGCGCGTAGACTTCAAGCTGGATGAGTAGCTTAACCCTGTCTTCCCCGGCAAAGGTTAACCTCTTCCTTAAAGTCCTCCGAAAAAGAAGCGACGGATACCACGACATCGCCACGCTCATGCAGGCCGTCTCCCTCTTTGACCGGGTGTCGGTCGAGACAGGCGAGGGCGAAGGCGTCACCATCTGGTGCTCAGATCCCATGCTCCCCGATGACTCCTCAAACCTCGCGTACAGGGCCGCGGACCTATATCTTAAGACAACCGGCGTAAAAAAAAAGGTCTCGATACGGATCGAGAAGAATATCCCCGTCGGCGCCGGGCTCGGAGGCGGGTCGTCGAACGCGGCGACGGTTTTGAAGGCCCTTGACGAGCTCGAAGGCGGGAGGCTCGGTCATGAGAGGTTGCTGGAGCTATCAGCCTCCCTCGGGTCCGACTGCCCGTTCTTTATTTCGGGAAAGCCGGCATACGCCGAGGGAAGGGGAGAGCGGCTAATGCCGGTTGATCTGCCCAAGTTCGCGTATATATTGATAAATCCTGGTTTTCAGGTCTCCACGGCCTGGGCCTACAGCAATTTGGACTTGACAAAAAATTGCGAAGATAATATCCTATCACATTCTGGAAAGACCCCCGCGAAGGCTGAAGACCTGAAAACGCTCCTCGTCAACGACCTCGAGGAGGTAACCCTCCGGGAGTATCCGGTCATCCACGGCATTAAAAACGCCCTCGTCGAGTCAGGCGCGATAGCCTCGCTCATGTCCGGTAGCGGCCCTACTGTCTTTGGCGTCTTCAGCGACAGGCGGGGCGCGCAGGCGGCGTTGGCGCCTTTGAGAAAAAGGTTCCCGGATAATTTTTTCGTCTCCCTCGCAGAGGGGCTGAGTTGACGGGGCCTTGCGGTCAGAGGGTTCCGGGTAGCGATGTATGGAGTCAAGGGGCTCAGTCGACCAATGTGCTGTTTGAGTCCCGTGTGGAGAAAATGGGCGCTCAGTTGAGTGCTTGCCGTATAGAGACAAATGGCTGTGCTGACCAGAGGGGATTAAGGGCATTAGCTTGGCGTAACCGCAAATAGTGGAGCGGCATTCAATTAGGGTCCTCCGAATCTGATTGGGGCGTCGCCAAGCGGTAAGGCACGGGGTTTTGATCCCCGCACCCGGAGGTTCGAATCCTCCCGCCCCAGCCATAAAACGACAACCCGGAAGTGTTATGATGGACAAGATAAAGGTATTTACAGGAAATTCAAACAGGGGGCTCTCCCTCGAGATATGCGAGCACCTGGGTATACAGCTCGGCAAATCCGAGGTGCGGAGCTTCAGCGACGGAGAGGTATTCGTCGACATACAGGAGAGCGTGCGCGGTGTCGAGGTGTACGTCGTGCAGTCGACGTGCATGCCCTGCAACAATAACCTGATGGAGCTCCTTATAATGCTCGACGCCTTCAAGAGGGCCTCGGCATCCTCCGTCACAGCCGTAATCCCGTACTACGGCTACGCGAGGCAGGACAGGAAAGTAGCCCCGAGGACGCCGATAACGGCGAAGCTCGTCGCGGACCTCATAACTGTGGCCGGCGCGACAAGGGTCGTGTGCGTGGACCTCCACGCCGGGCAGATACAGGGGTTTTTCAATATCCCGGTCGACCACCTCTACGCCACCCCGGTGCTCCTCAATTATATAAAGGAAAACTTCCAGGACGACGTCGTCGTCGTCTCCCCGGACGCCGGAGGCGTTGAGAGGGCCAGGGCGTTTGCAAAGAGGCTCTCGGCGAACCTCGCGATAATAGACAAGAGGCGTCCGCGCCCTAACGTCTCCGAGGTCATGAACATAATAGGCGAGATCGAGGGCAGGACGGCCATAATACTCGACGACATGATAGACACCGCCGGGACTATAACCCAGGCCGCCGAGGCGCTGAAACTGAACGGCGCCCGGCAGGTATATGCCTGCTGTACGCATGCGGTCCTCTCCGGCCCGGCCATAGAGAGGCTCGAGAAGTCGCCGATAAAGGAGCTTGTGGTGACGAACACGATACCCAAGAGGGACAGCGCGACGTCGGAGAAGGTCAAGAGGCTCTCGGTCGGGCCGCTCCTCGGCGAAGCGATAAAGAGGATACACTTCGGGGAGTCGGTAAGCTCGCTCTTCGTTTAGGTTTACAGGTCGAGGCAGGACAAGGCAAAGATTTTAAAATATTAAATATCAGGGCGTCGGAACAGAGCAACGCAGGCATGCTTTAGTTTGACGCGCTGAGACATTACGGAGGAATGGAATACTATGGAACAGATAAGCCTTACGGCCCAGCCGAGGAACGAGATCGGGAAGGGGCATGCAGGTAGGATGAGGGCGGCGGGTTCGGTGCCGGCTATCCTTTACGGACCGAGCATAAAGGGCGCGGTCGCGCTTAAGCTGAACGGCAAGGAACTCGGCAAGGTGCTCCACACCGCCGCGGGAGGCAACGTCCTTGTGAGCCTAGTGATTGAGGGGGACAAGAGGGCGAGGATGGCGATGTTCAAGGAGCTTACCCGCCACCCGCTCAAGGGCTCTATCGAGCACGTGGACCTCATGGAGATACTCATGGACCACAAGATCGTGGTCGAGGTCCCGTTGCACGTCATGGGCAAGGCCGTCGGGATCGCATACGGCGGCATAGTCACCCAGGAACTCAGAAGGCTCAAGGTCGAGTGCCTGCCCACGCAGATACCGGACTCCATAGACGTGGACGTCACCCCGCTGAACGTGGGTTTCTCGCTCCACGTTAAGGACTTGATCCTCGCCGAGGGGCTGAAGGCCGTCGGCGATCTGGACGCCACTATTGTCTCAGTCGTAGCGCCGACCGACGAGGTCGCGCCGAAGACCGCTGAAGAGGTCGAGGCCGAGCTTGCCAAGTCCTTCGAGGAGAAGGAAGAGGCCGGGAAGAAGGAGGAGGAGAAGTAGCACTCCTTTGCCGGAGCGCCTCATGTACGGGCGCCGGGAATATCGCTATTCAAAAGAGGGGGGGATTCCCCCCTCTTTTTTTTTGCCGGGCGCGGCGTGTAAAAGAGTTTGAGGCGCCGGCTGTTTTTGTTTACTCTTGGGTGTGTGAGGGCCTCGTGTTGAATCCAAGCCGCTAAAGCCCCCGATATCCCCTCCCATCGAGGGAGGGGAAGTTTAGACTTGTTACTGGGCAATTCATTCTATTTTCAGGAGATCCGGTATTGTTCCTTATAGTCGGTCTTGGAAATCCAGGCGCGGAGTACGAGGAGACCCGGCATAACGTCGGGTTCATGCTCGTCGACAGGGCGGCGCTCTCGTACGGCATAAGGTTTAAGAGGTCCGGGAAGGCGTTGTCGGGGAGAGGCTCGATAAAGGGCGTTGAGGCCGCGTTGTTAAAGCCCCTTACCTACATGAACCTCTGCGGAGAGGCGGTAAGGGCGTTCGTCGACGCGAACGCCCTTACCGCCGAATCGATCATAGCGGTATACGACGACTGCGACCTGCCGCTCGGCAGGGTGAGGCTACGTAAGAACGGCGGGTCCGGCGGCCACAGGGGCGTGGAATCGATGGTCCATCACCTGGGGACAAAGGACTTTAAAAGGATACGTCTGGGCATCGGAAGGCGCGAGGGTGTTGATACGGCCGAGTATGTATTGAGCCCTTTCGCGCCCGACGAGAAGGGGGCGCTCGATGAGATGGTGTCAAAGGCCATCGCCTCTCTTGAGGTCATCGTCGCGGAGGGGATCGACTCAGCCATGAACAGGTTCAACTCGCTCTGAGCGGTGTCTTTTTCCCGCCCGGCCGCAGTCTCATGGACGGGGGGGCCTGAGAAATAACCGGCGGGTTTACGGGCGGTATTCATTTGCCACTTCGGCTGTTTGCGGGTATAATTCCGTCAGTCCGTCCTCTCGGACCGCACTCAGTCTCCCCACCTTAAAGGAGGTCTTATGGACTTTCTTACCTCGGTCTCGCCGCTTGTCGGTCTTGGCGGGCTCGTAATGACTCTCCTCATCTATCTCCACGTAAGAAGATTGCCGGATGGGAACGCCCGCATGAGGGAGATAGCCTCTCTCATCCACCGGGGCTCTATGGTCTACTTGAAGAGGCAGTATTCCATCCTCGTGGTATTCGTCGCGGCGGCCGCCATCGCCCTCTGGGCGTTCATAGGCCCGTACACCGCCATCGCCTACATAGCCGGGGGGTTCTCATCCATGCTCGCCGGTTTCATAGGGATGAAGGGCGCGACAAAGGCGAACGTGAGGACCGCCGAGGCGGCGCGCGTCCACAAGCCATCGATGGCTGAGGCGCTCTCGACGGCCTTTTTCGGGGGCTCGATAATGGGATTGGCTGTGGCAAGCATCGGGCTCGTCGGCGTCGGCGGGCTCTTCCTGATATTCGGGGACCCGGCGACGGCCTCGGTCATAAACGGCTACGCAATGGGCGCGTCGTCGATCGCGCTCTTCGCGAGGGTCGGAGGCGGCATATTTACAAAGACCGCCGACGTCGGCGCGGACCTCGTCGGCAAGATCGAGGCCGGTATCCCGGAGGACGACCCGAGAAACCCGGGCGTCATAGCCGACAACGTCGGCGACAACGTCGGCGACGTGGCCGGGCTCGGGGCCGATATATTCGAGTCCTACGTAGGGTCAATCATCGCAACGATCGCTCTCGGCGCGACGGCCATGTCCGGCGGCGCGATAGGCGCGCTCGGCCCGGCTGAGGCGCTCATGTCATATCCGATACTCCTTGTGACGGCCGGGCTCGTTTCGTCGATGATCGGGGTCTTTGTCCTTAGAATTCTCAAGGGGATCGGCCCGGCTGAGGCGCTCCGGTATACAACGCTCGCAACGACGGCCATATTCCTCGCCCTCGGCTACTTCGTAACGATAGCCACCGGCTTGAGCGTAAAGGTCTATCTGGCGGTCGCCGCCGGGTGCATAGGCGGGTCCCTCATTGGGCTTATTACAGAGTACTTTACATCCTCAGGGCCGGTAAAAAGGATAGCCGAGGCGTCAGAGACCGGGGCGGCCACCAATATAATCACCGGGCTCGCCGTGGGGCTCGAGTCCACCGCGCTGCCGCTCATATCCATCTGTGTCGCGATATGGATCGCCGACTACGCCGCCGGTATTTACGGGATAGCCGTCGCGGCCGTCGGGATGCTCGCGACGACCGGCATCATAATGAGCGTGGACGCCTACGGCCCCATAGCCGATAACGCCGGGGGCATCAGCGAGATGAGCGGCCTCGGCCACGACGTGCGGGAGATAACGGACTCGCTCGACTCCCTCGGCAACACGACCGCGGCGATAGGCAAGGGGTTCGCAATAGGGTCGGCGGCGTTGACGGCGCTCGCGCTCTTTTCAGCCTTCGGGGAGACGATAAGCGTGGCTACGGGCAAGCCCTTCAGCGTCTCTTTTACGACCCCCGGCGTCGTCATAGGGATGCTCCTCGGCGGGGTCATCCCGTTCTTCATAGGCGCGCTTACCATGACGAGCGTCGGAAAGGCCGCCTACAAGATGGTGCAGGAGATAAGGCGGCAGTTCAGGGAGATCCCAGGGCTATTGGAAGGCAGGGAAGGCGTTAAGCCGGACGTCGACAAATGCATAGACATAAGCACCAAAGCGGCGCTCCGGGAGATGATACTGCCGGGGGTCCTCGCGGTCTCCGCTCCGGTGGTCGTAGGGTTCGTCCTCGGCCCCGAGGCGCTCGGCGGGATGCTCGCGGGCGCGACTGTTACCGGCGTGCTCCTCGCCATATTCATGGCCAACGCCGGGGGCGCGTGGGACAACGCCAAAAAATACATAGAGAAGAGACCCGGCGGCAAGGGGTCTGACGCACACAAGGCCGCGGTCGTCGGAGATACCGTCGGAGACCCCTTCAAGGATACTTCCGGCCCCGCGATGAACATACTCATAAAGCTCATGTCTATCGTCGCGCTCATAATCGCGCCTCTCATAATTTAGATTTATTATTCCGCATAAATATTGTATTATGCGAGACAAGGCAGGTATTTACCTGCCTTGTCTTTTTTAGGGCCTGCACCGGGTAAAAACCCTATATTCCCGCTCACCTTTCTTCTATCGGGCGCGGGGAGGTTTTTTTTGCAGGACGCCCCGCGGATTCCGCGGGGATTTTTATTAACTACGAAAGGAATTCTCTTAGAGATGGGGTTCAACTGCGGGATCATAGGGCTCCCGAACGTCGGGAAGTCCACCATATTCAACGCCATGACGGCGGCCGGGGCCGAGGCGTCAAACTATCCGTTCTGCACCATAGACCCGAACATCGGGATGGTGCCTCTGCGCGACGAGAGGATGCAGAAACTCGCCGCTCTGGTAAAGCCGGAGCGGGTCTTGCCCACGGCCGTCGAGTTCGTGGACATCGCCGGTATCGTGAAGGGGGCGTCCAAGGGCGAGGGGCTCGGGAACCAGTTCCTCGGCAACATAAGGAGCGTCGATACCATCGTCCACGTCGTCAGGTGCTTCGAGGACCCGGGGATCGTCCACGTCGACGGAAGGATAGACCCCAAAGGCGACATAGAGGTAATAGAGACGGAGCTCATACTCGCGGACATGGACTCGGTCGATAAGAGGCTTGAAAAGGCCTCGCGCCTCGCCAAGACCGACAAGGCCATGGCAGAGGCCCTGCCCGTATACAACGAACTCAAGGCGGCCTTCGAGGCCGGACGCCCTGCGAGGACGGTCCTCTCAAAGGAGACGGCGTCCATAGTAAAAGACCTGAACCTCCTTACGGCGAAGCCTATTATCTACGTGGCCAATGTCGGCGAGGAGGACCTTGCCGGGAATTCAGCCGCGGCAGAGGCCGTAAGGGAGGTCGCGGAAAAAGAGGGCGCTGGATTTGTCGTGATATGCGGAAAGATTGAGTCTGAAATCGCCGAACTCTCAGAGGAGGAGAGGGCCGAGTTCCTGAAAGGCCTCGGCCTTAAGGAGTCCGGCCTCGACAGGCTGGCCGTCGCGGCGTACTCGCTCCTCGGGCTCATTACCTACTTTACCGCCGGTAAAAAAGAGGTGCGGGCCTGGACGGTCGAGCGCGACTCGAAGGCCCCGAAGGCCGCAGGGGTGATACACAGCGACTTCGAGCGCGGTTTCATAAAGGCCGAGGTGATGGCCTATGAGGACTTCGTAAGATACGGCTCTGAGGCCGCCTGCCGTGAAAAAGGTCTGCTCCGGGTAGAGGGCAAGGACTACGTAGTCAAGGACGGAGACATAATGCACTTCAAGTTCAACGTCTGAGACGCCGTCCCCGCGGACAAGCTAAAAAGCGTTTTTATAGCCCCCCCCCTGCCGACAGGCGGGGGGGGCTTTTTTTGGACCCCGCGGTCCCGGCGGCATCTTTTTACGGTGTCGATAATTCCGATTACCTTGACAGATATAAAACAATAATGTATAATAATATGTAAATTTTATATAATTATAAATCTTTTTTATAAAAACTGAAGCCTCTGTATTCACAAAGCCGCCCTCCAAGTATCCCTGCTCTGATAAAATTCATAATCCGGTCTCAAGCGGGACCGCATGCGCCCAAGCGGGCGTTAGGGTTTTCTGTTTTTTCAAGGGGGCTTAAAAGAGTGGAAAAGATAAGGATAGACCCGGACCAGTTCTACGGCGCTCTCAAGGGGAGCGGCGAGGAGGTAAGGCACCTTTTGTGGCCGCTTGTCGACCTTAGCCCCAGGGAGAGGTCCGTCTTTACGGAATATCATTACTGGAACACCCACATGAAGGTTATAGCTGAGAGCCACAGAATCTCACTCGGGAGGGCATATGAGATACTCTACAGGGCAGAGGAGAAGGTCGCGTCTTCAAGGACACAGGAGGAGGAGAAGGACCTTTGAGGTGAAGGCTGAAAAAACCGGCGACAACAAGATGGACTGGCTTGAGTACAAGACCATGAGGCAGTATCAGTCGATGGGCGACTTGCTCGGGGAGATGAAGGTATACGGGTTTGGCGGAGGGGTCGAGAGCATGATAGAGAGAAAGGCCCTCTGGGCGACCGAGAACGGTTATGGCTGGCTTACCGAGGACCATCAGGAGAATTGAGCGTTAGCTGGCAGTAGCCGCCGCGTCAGGGATTAGAAACAACGGTTGTCAATTAAGGGAGGATATCTGACATTATAGACCCATCGGCCATTATTTAGAAAAGGCGGGGTGTTTAAAAACTGATTTTTTTGAAATTGACAGGCCGGGCGATATGCCCGGCCTGTTTTTATTTCCGGCCCGGGCGCAAGAATAAAAAACCGGATTTCCTCCTTCAAAATCGTGAGGATTCCGCCGCAGGGGTAGAAAAAAGACCGCACTAAGTAAAATTACACCTGGAGGAGAGCGGCGATGGAGATGAGCCTTGGTTCCAAGTCGGCGGATTTCGGAAGGTGGACTGGCGGCGGGCGGGGGAGCCGGGTGCTCCTGCGAGAGCCGGAGCGCTGTGCCGAATGCAACAGGGTATACGTAAGCCTCTATCCCTTGAGGAGGTGCGAGGAGCACGAAGGGCTCGACGAAGTCTGAGAGGGGTGCCGGAGGAGATAAGGGCCGGGGGTGGGAAGTGGCGATAGACTGGAACGCGGTCAGGACCGGATATGAGGCAGGCGTGGCGGTGCGGGGCCTTGCAAGGTCCCACGGATGCCATGAGAGCACGATAAGAAGGCGGGCCGGGAAAGAGGGATGGGAGAGGGGGGAAGCACCTCAAGCGCTCAGGGACGAGCCGGTACACGGAGAGCTGCTCGTCGACCACAGGGACCTCTGGAAAGGCGTGAAGAAGAGGCTTGTAAAGGGCTTAAGCAACAACGACGCGAAGCTCGGGCTGGAAGAGCTTAAAGTGGCCAAAATCGCAGGAGAGGTACTCTCCAGCGTGATAAGGGGCGAGCGCATGGCCTGGGGGCTTGAAGAAGGGCCGGAGGCGACGGATGACGCTACAGAGACTGCCGCGGAGATGGCACGGGTTACGGTTCAACAGGGAGCAGGCGAGGCTCCTTTCGGAGAATAAGAGGTTCGCGGTAGTGCCGGCGGGCAGGAGGAGCGGAAAGACGGAGATAGCCAAGCGCAGACTCGTCATGTCGCTCCCGATAAAAAGAAACTGGAGCGACCCGAGGTACTTCGCGGCCGCGCCTACGAGGGACCAGGCCAAACGCATATTCTGGAGGGACTTGAAGGCGCTCTCTCCACCGGGGTGGATCAGGAAGGTATACGAGACCGACCTCTGCCTTGTGACCGTCTTCGGGAGCGAGCTATGGGTCGTAGGGCTCGACAAGCCGCAGAGAATAGAGGGGACTCCCTGGGACGGCGGCGTACTCGACGAGTACGCGAACATGAGGCCTGAGGCCTGGGCGGAAAACATCAGGCCCGCCCTCTCGGACAGGGGCGGCTGGTGCTGGTTCATAGGCGTCCCCGAAGGGCTCGGCCATTATAAGGAGCTCTATGACTACGCCAGGTTCAGCGCGGACGAGGACTGGGGGGCCTACACCTGGCGCTCATCCGAGATACTCCCGCCCGAGGAGGTAGAGGCGGCCAGAAGGGTGCTCGATCCCAGGACCTTCAGGCAGGAGTACGAGGCGAGCTTCGAGGGGGCCACAGGCAGGGTCTACTACGCATACAGCGCCGAGGTCCACGAGGACGCATCCGTCGCGATAAGGCCTGGGGCGCCGGTATCGATATGCTGTGACTTCAACGTAGACCCGTGCGTATGGGAGATAGCTCAGACAGACGGGAAAAGGGTGTGGGTTGCCGACGAGATAGTCTTGAGGGACACCAATACCGCGGAGATGGGGCGAGAGGCGCTAAAGAGGTACGGCCGCCACAAAGAAGGGGTAGTCATATACGGAGACGCGGCAGGCTCGGCGCGCTCTACCGCCGGGAAGAGCGATTACGCTATCCTCTTCGAGATGGGGTTTAAGGAGCAGAGGCTGAAGCGCTCGAACCCGGCCGTAAGGGACAGGGTGAACGCCGTGAACGCGCTTTTAGGTAGCGCCGGGGGTGAAGCGAGGCTCAGCCATCACCCGAGGTGCGCCGCCTTAAGGAAAGACCTTGAGACGATAGAATGGGCCGGTTCAAACGGGATGGATAAGGCGAAAAAAGAGCTTACCCACGCCTCCGACGCGCTTGGGTACTTCGTCGAGTACGAGTTCCCGCTGAGGATATTGAGGCGCGACCCGGCCACGAGGTTTTACAAATAACAGGAGAAGAGATGACGAGAGACGAGTTAGAGAAGAAGCACCCCAGCTATGAGGCGCTCGTCGACGAGTGGAGGTTCCACATACGCTCGTACTTCGGGGGGAGGACGTACAGGGACGGCAACTATCTTTTGAAGCACCCTTTCGAGAGCGATGCCAATTACGCGCGGAGGAAGGAAACGAGCTACTTCTACAACTATTGCGGCCCGATAGTCGACACATTCGTCTCTCACCTCTTCAGGAATGACGCGAGGCGTGAGTTCGGGTCTCTGGGCTCGGACCCGCTCTTCCGCGCGTTCTTGAAGGACGCTGACCTCGAAGGCAACACGTTCAGGCACTTCATGAGGGAGGCCCAGCGGTTCGCGTCCGCCTACGGCAGGGTGTCGATTGTCGTTGACAAGCCGAGGGGCAAGGCGACGACGAGGGCGGAGGCGGAGGCCTTCGGCGTAAGGCCGTATGTCGCGCTCGTTACACCGGAGAACCTCCTCGACTGGTCGTATGACAGGGACCCGTCAACGGGCAGGATGGCGCTTGAAACGATAAAGATAATGGAGGCCCCCGGCGCGTGCAGGATATGGACCAGGCAGGGTTGGGAGCTCTGGCAGGAGGGGAGCGACGGCGAGGCCGTCCTTGCGGACGCCGGCGAGCACGGGCTGGGTGAAGTGCCGGTCGTGAACCTCTACAACAAACAGTCCGGGATAAGGATGATTGGCATATCGGACCTGAACGACATAGCCGACATCAACAGGAACATCTACTACCTCTGCTCCGACGCGAGAGAAATAATCGAGAACACGGCCTTTCCAATGCTCGCGATACCGTATTCGAGAGGGGCCGACCGCGGGGACAAGGAGGTCGGGCCGCACAATATACTGCAGTTCGACCCGGAGCTCCCGAACGGAAGGCCGTACTGGCTCGAGGCCCCGCACTCGTCCTTGACCGAGATAAGGGAGTGGGTGAGGAACGATATAGCCGAGATATACAGGATCGCGAGGATGGGAGGGGCGAGGGCTACGGAGGAATCCGCGCAGGCGCGCTCCGGCGCGGCGCTCGAAGTCGAACAGAGACAGCTCCACTCGGCCCTGAGCGAGAAGGCCGACAACCTCGAACAGGCCGAGACGAGGGTCATCGAGCTCTGGGCGAAGTGGGAGGGGAGGGCCTTTGACGGGACGATAGACTACCCGGACGACTTCTCGGCGCGCGATCTCGAAAACGACCTCGGCAGGGCGATAAGCGCGCAGACCGCGCGCGTGGACTCTGAGACATTCAGGAAGGAGCTACAAAAGAAGATAGCGTTCGCGGTGCTCCCGAAGCTCGACGAGGGGGTTAAGTCCCTCATAAGCGAAGAGATAGCGAAGGCATGAGCGGGGGCGTCCGCTCAATAGACGACAAGACCGCGGAATGGATAACGCGGCGAGTATTGCTTGAGGCGAGGAATTCGGTCATCGCGGCCATCGGGGCCGGCGAATGGATGAGGCTCTTGATGACCGAGAAGGCCGAAATCTGCCGCGAGGCGACAACGGGTCTTAGTGACATGGAGGCGATTAAGGCGCTCCTGTCAGACGAGGCGGATTGCCGTCATCTTTAAGGGCCCTAACCCCGGGGCGAGGAGCGGCAGGGAAACGCGGGGGAGGAGGGGTTCAAAATGCAGGTTGACGAACTTAAAACGGTCTCAACGGACGGCTTGAGCGCGGGAGACGAGGGCAGGGTGAGCTTTCAGCCGGAGCAACAGGCGAAGGTCCAGGAACTCATAGACGAGGCGTACAGGAAGGCGTACGCGAAGGCCTCGAAGCGTTCCTCCACGGAGGAGTTCGAGAGGCTTAAAACAGAGGTGGAGAGGCTCCGGGAGGAGAGGAAGGCGGCCGTGCTGTTGAGGTCGATCTCCAGGCACGGGGTCGTTGACGCCGAGGAGGTCGCCGAGCTCCTCAAGAGGCGCATAAGGCTCGACGAAGGCAACGAGGCGTCGGTGACCAACGATTCGGGCGCGGCCATGGTGAACAGCATGGGAGGGCCGATGTCGGTAGACGAGTTCGTCTCAGCCTGGCTCTCCGAGAGGCCACACCACCTGAGGCCCGCCGCCGGCGCCGGGGCGGGCTCCCTGGGCGCGAGGTTCTCATACGGCGAGCGCAGACACAACCTCTCGGACCCGCTCTCCTGGCGAAACATGCCGAGGGAAGAGCTCGACAGGCTCTTGAAAGACGGGGTGAACGTGCAGGGCTCCGCGGGCCAGAGCTACGGGTTCAGGGACGTAAAGAACCCGTTCCTCGAGGCGCGCAGACGCAAGTTCCAATCAGCGGTTTAAAACTTAGGAGGATCAGATGGCAAATGAAGTGACATCGGCTACGGCTTCCGCAGGGGAGCTAATAGCCGCGGAAATAGTATCAAGGCTCGTAATAGACGCCGCGTACGCGGAGGCGGTGATGCCGCCGCTCGTAAGGGTCGCGGACATAAGCGCTGACGGGAGCCTTTCGGTTGAGTTCCCGAAGTGGCCGCTCCTGTCCGCTTCCGACCTGACGGAAGCGACGGACATGTCGAATACCGCCGTCAACACGGCTTCAACCGTAGTCGTCGCGGACGAGGCCGGGATCATGATCACGGTAACGGACATGCTCATGAACGGAGCGGGGCTCGGCGGACTTGAGCCCTTCGCGACCGAGCTTGGAAAGGCGCTGGCGAACAAGATAGACTCGGACCTCCTGTTGAGCGCGGCAACCCTTGCGGGCTCGGTAGGCACGTCGGGCGCGGACATGACAGAGGCGAACTTCCTCTCGGCCATATACTCGCTCGAGCTGGGGAACGCCAAGGGGCCGTTCGTCGCCGTGCTCCATCCGTACCAGGTGAGCAACTTAAGGTCGTCCATAGCCGCGACTACCGGCGCGGTATGGGGCGGGCCCACGGCTCCGGCAAGGGACATAGGCTCGATGGGCACGCTCTACGGGGTGGACATCGTCCAGTCGACGAACTGCGCGTCCGTCAACGCCAACGCGGATAGACTCGGCGTCATGATGCCGCTCGGGACGCAGTCGGGGCTCGCGTATGTTCTGAAGACAGGGGCGAAGACCGAGTTCCAGAGGGACGCCTCACTCAGGGCGACCGAGATAATCGTAACCGCCGTATACGGCCACGGGTGCGTAAACACCGCGGCGAACGGCGGGGTAAAGATAATAACCAAGCACGAGTAAGGCGGTAAAGGAGGGGCGTAAAAGCCCCTCCTGCCTTAAACCATAATTACAAACATGGTAAGTCCGCGGCTATGCCGTGGCACGAGACTAATAAAGATGGCTACAAGCATAGGTTCGTATATTAAACGCGGGTACATCCCGCTTGCCGTCAACAGGCACGCGGGCATCGCCTGGCAAGGCGAGCCGCTTCATGATTTTTGGATGTGGAACAGGCAGTTCATCGAGGAGGCGGGAGGGGGAAAGGTCTTGCAGACCGTCAAGGTAAACGACATCAAAGAGGCGGCTAAAAGGTATTATTGCGACGGGTGGGTGCCAATTAAGAAAATTGACGCGGGGCTTTTAAGGAGGATGGAGGCGGCGCTTAGAAGGTGCTCGAATTTGAGGGATAAGCTCCCTCAAGAGGAGTTCCTTAAAGACCCCGATCCACTGCCGGAGGAGTATTTGAGCCACGGATTGAAAACGATGGTGAGAGGCGAGCGATGAGGGAGAGAAGGGCCGTTGAAAGGCTGATAGAGAGGATATACAAGGAGCGGCTTAAAAAGACAGGGAAGCTCCCCTCGGGCAGAGAGACGAGGGAGATAGAGGTAAAGGCGAAAAAGACGGCGATGGATACGGAGAATAGGAAAAGCCGAAAATAAGGTTACACGCAAGGAGAGGTTTTTTGTGTTGCTTGAATTGATAGCTGGGAGCGGGGCGGGTTTTTCCACATTATACAGGGCTGACCGATACGCCTGATTCATAGGCCGGGCAGAAGGGCAAGCTCGTAAGGGTGAATACCTCCGAGGACGGGCTCGTAATCGAGTGAAAAGTGACAGGGAGGGGTTTATAAGTGGCTACTGTAGACTTGACCGTGCTCCCGTGCGGAGAGCATATCAAGATTGACGTAACGATATCCGGCGTAGCGCATACCATCATCACGACCAAGACGGCGATGATGGACCCTAAGGCAGATACCTACTTATCCGAGCACCCGGCGGACATCGTCCTTCACAACCTGAAGGTCTTTTGCAGACTGTCCGGGAGCAGTGATTGGACAGCCATGAAGTCCGTGCTGAAGACGAAGGAGTTTAAGATATGACAATGCAGACTATCGTCGGCGGCCTGACTATCCCGCACCAGGTAGAGGCTGTTTTGGGGGCTCCGAATGACCTTACAGGGTATCTGATAGACGCTACCGCCGAAAAGGTCGCATTCATCTTTAAAATCCCTAAGAGCGGAACGATAACCGAGATAGGCTTTCGCACAGGCGCGGTGACGGTCACGGATACACTGAAAGTCGGATTGTACACGGTAGATACGTCGAACAACCCCACCACGACGGCCTACGGGAGCATGGTCGCCGGGACGCAAGCTACACCCGCCGCGAATACCTGGTACAACGTGGCACTTGGGACAAATGCTAACGCAACGGCAGATGATGTCGTGGCTGTCGTAATAGAGTTCAATTCCTATGTAGCCGGTAATCTTCGCATAGCCGTACTGGACGGGTCCAGCGGGTCCAGCAGTAACGTATGCGGGTTCCCTGAATCGAAACAATATACGGCCTCGTGGGCCAACATCGCCGCAAGGCCTCTTTTTTCAATAAAATACAGCGACGGCTCGTATGGCTTTATCTACGGCTGTTACCCGGTGAGTGCGACAACGGAGACCGCCTTCAATTCATCCTCGACGCCGGATGAGAGGGGGCTTAAATTTTCCATCCCGTTTCCGGCGAGGCTTTCCGGTTTCTGGTTGAACTATCGCGTTACCGGGGTTACGGGGTCCGCGGACATAGTGCTATACGATAGCGACGGGACTACGGCATTGCAGACACACTCCATAGATTTCCAAAAGGTAAACGCCGCGCCGAGGATGTTTTATTTTAAATTTGCCACGCCGCAGACCCTGAGCAAGGACACGTTCTATCGTCTTGTCGTAAAACCGACGACTACCACGTCAAACTCATTTTACGATTTCACCGTCAATGCGGTTGCGCTCATGGATTGTTTCGAGGGTGGGCAGAACTTTCATCTGACGACCCGGACAGACGCGGGGGCATGGACAGATACCACGACAAAGCGTCCGTGGATGGGGCTGGTCCTTGACCAGTTCGACGACGGCGTGGGCGGCGGTGGAGGTGGTGGGCTCTTGTGGCACCCGGGAATGACAGGGGGGATCAATGGCTAAATTATCGCGGAAAAAAGGCACGACCTCGCAGATATTCCACGTGGTCATAAAGGACTCGACCTCCACGACCGGCGCGGGGAAAACAGGGCTTGCGTACAACACGGCCTCCCTCGTCTGCCGGTATATCAACGCTGGGGGTACTCTATCGGCCTCGATTACACTTGAGGACATAACCACGCTCGGGACGTATCAGGCCCCGACTGCGAACACCAATATGAGGTTTAAGGAGGTCTCTGGCGCGGACCCCTCAAAAGGCTTGTACGAGCTCCACGTGCACAATGACTGGATGAACTTGACGGGCGGGAGCCTTATCATAATGCTGGCAGGGGCCACTGGCATGGCCGATTGCCAACTTGAGGTAGACCTGCAGGCCGACGTCAACGTGACTCACCTTGCTGGCACAGCGCAGACCGCGAGGGACTTAGGTGCGAGCGTACTGCTCTCATCCGGCACAGGCGCCGGGCAAATCAGTCTGACCAGCGGACTGGTTACGCTGGCAGGGGTAACGCACACAGGGGCGGTTGTCCCGACGGTGACGACCCTTACAGGGCATACCCCGCAGACAGGAGACGCTTATACTCGGCTTGGCGCGCCCACCGGGGCTTCAATCGCCTCCGACATCGCCGTGGTGCAGTCTGATACGGATAATATCCAGGCGAGAATCCCTGCCGCGCTTGACGGCAATGGCTACATCCAGGCGAACGCCGTTATAGTAACCGACAAGGCCGGGTATGCGCTCTCCACAGCCGGGGTACAGGCGATCTGGGACTTTGTGGTGGAGGGGACGCTCAAGGCCAAGTCACTCCTCCGTGTGGTTCTCTCATTCGCGGCGGGCAAGGCCTCCGGCGGCGGGACCACAACCAAGACGTTCAGAGATAACGCCGATACGAAGGCCAGAATCACGGCAACGACCGATGGAAATAATAACCGCACAAGCGTCACTATCGACGGAGAGTAAGATGGGATACATACCTGACGGATACTTCCCGGACGCGGACGCGCCTACGTGGTATAACGCGCCGACGCTCGCGGCAATCGAGGCCTCGACGGTGCTGGCGAAGGAGGCGACGATGGGGTTCATAGAGAAGTGGGTCTTGAACAGGCTCTCTATAACCGTCAACAACGACGGCACCGAGACCGTCAGGCTTTTTGACGACGACAGCGCGACGGCCCTGAAGACCTGGACATGGGACCCGGCCTCGAAGACGAGGGAAAAGGCGGTATGACAGGGGTCTGGAATTGGGGGTACAACGAAGGGGTCAAGTCCGCGGCGTTCTGGGGCTGGTTCGGAGAGCCGGGAAAGCCTGTTCATGCATGGGCAAAGGCCGCAAGCATGAACAGGGCGTCAAGGGTTGCGGATAACAGGGTCGTATACAGGGGCGCTCAAATGGGCATGGTTTGCCGGGTCAACGCAGGGAGCGGCGGAAAAGGCGGGTTCGGAGAGCCGAAGCGGAGATCGAAGTGGTCAGAGCTCGCTCGGGCGTCAAAGGCCGGGCCCAGGACCGGGGAGGGTAGAAGCGTCCATGACGATGCAGGTCAAGGCGCAATAGCAGACGCCCGCCAGAAGGCGCAAAGGGTAGAGACCGGCACGGATACGGCAAAAGTCCTGATACGGAAGAACGGAGGCATATGAAGCAACAGTTTATCGTCAACACCCTGGATACGTTCAAGACCTGGATCTACGAGAACAACAGGCGGACAGTGCCCTCGTCCGCCCGGATCACGGTATACAGGCCGGGCGGAGACTTGAGGCTCGCAGACGACGAGGCGATGTCTATTGCCTCGGACGGGCTCCTTTCCTACGGGCTCAGCGCGTCCCAGAACTCGGAGCCTGCCGAGAACTACAGGGCCGCCATAACGTATGTACTTAACGGCGCGACCTCGTACGCGACGCTCTTCTACGACGTCGTGAAGTCGCGGCTCGTGAAGGTCGTAACAGACGACGACCTCGTATCAGAACTCCCGCAGTTGAAGGACCGCGGCTGGAGGGTGAGGGGGACGGCGGACTCGGGGACCGCAACGACGATCGTCGACGCTGAGCTTAAGAGGTACGAGGACGATTACTTTACCGGCGGGACCGCGTACTCCTTCGACAAGGATGAGACCCGTGAGGTGACGGCCTTCGCGCGGTCAACCGGGACGGTCACGGCTGAGGCGTTCTCTTCAGCCATAGCAACAGGGGAGAAGTACCTCCTTACGCGCTCGTTCTCAAGGGAGATACAAAGGGCGTTTGAGAAGGCTGAAGAGAGGATAACGAGGCTCGGCAGGAGGCCGCACCTGGTACTCGACCCGTATGACCTCCGCGAGGTCCATATATACCAGTCGGTCGCCGAGGCGTGCAAGGGGCTAATAAATGAGAGCGAGTCCCTCTGGCAGGAGATGTGGAAGGAGTACGAGAAGAAGGCGGAGGACTCGTTCAGGAACATCAACTTCAAGTACGATTCTTCAGATGACGGCCGCATAGGCGCGAATGAGACCGACTCGGCGATGAGCGTCATAAGGACGGCGCGGGTATGAGCTTCGTAACTATCAGGGCCATAACGGAGAATATGAGGGCAACGCTTGAGTCCCTGGGGCTCAAATTTACCGTGGGAGCCGTTGACAAGGATAAGGCGACGGCGGCAAGCATGCTCCCGGCAGGGAGTATCTCCTACGAGGGAGAGACCTTTGAGCCTACGCACGGCGAGAGGCCCGGTTATTCGGAGGCAGAGTTCGGGATATTGGTGGAGATGCGAACTGGAGACCCGGCAGAGGCTGTCAGAGAGGAGCAGAGGTGGGCTCACGCCGTAAGGACGGCGCTCTCGGTAGATGTCTTGAACGCCGGAGGGCTCGCGGCCGGAAAGTCCGTCAGCAGGGTGAGGATCCCGAAGGCGAGTGTCGTAAACAACAAGGAGAGCGCTTCGCTCGTTGTTAAGGCCCTTGTGAGATACAGGGTGGATTAGAGGAGGGGGAAAAAGATGGCCAACAACAAGATATACGTGGCGATAGGGGAAGAGGCGGTAAGGGGGACGAAGGAAGCGGCGACAATCGGGTTTGTCCCTGTTTTAAGCCCGTCAATCCCGAAGATAGAGTTCGACGAGAAGAAGCGGACCGAGTTCAGGGGGCAGGAGTCGGTAAAGGGCGCGTCGTCTTATGAGCGCATGGGGCAGAAGTGGAGCGCGTCCATTGAGATGCCCTTTTACACGGAATCAGGCTCGGCAAAGGGGATAACAGGGAAGATATTAAGGCACTTCTTCGGGAAGAACACGTCCGGGCAGAACGGGGCGACGGGGCAGTACTATCACATGGCGTACCCGGAGGCGGACCCGTTTTCGGACGCGAACCTCGGGACAAAGGCCCTTACCGTCAACTTCAACATAAACGAGGGAGCGTCGACGAAGAACTGGCCGTTCGTCGGAGGCAGGGTCAAGGGGCTTTCGTTTGCTCAGGAGGCGGGCAGTCCCCTTAAGCTTACCTCCGAGCTGTTCGGGCAGAAGAGGGAGACGCCAACGGCAGAGGTGGGAAGCCCGGTATTCGCCGACGAAGGCTTGAGGTGCGACTACAATAACCTCACCGTCTATACCGGGACGATAACGAGGACAGGTCCCGCGCCTGACTTTACCGGATTTTCGTTCGGCTCCGCGACTATCATAAAGCCGGACAAGATAACGGTTAAGATCGAAAACGGGATGAAGGATGTTTTAAGGATCGCCGGCGTGGATTACCCCGACAAGACCCGGATGGGGCAGTTCAAGGTGACGGCGGAGCTCACGATAGACTGGGAGGACCCGGCATCCGGTTTTTCATCCGTTTCCGAGTTCAACGACTGGGCCGCGGGAGACAACTCAACGAACCTCTTTCTTAAGTGGGACACAGGCACTCAGGCCGGGACCGGGGATAACCACGGGTTGTTTATCGACCTCCCGGTTTTAAAGAGGCTCGGCGGCGCGCCGGAGTACGGGACTGACAAGGACCCGATGATAACGCTCAAGTACGAGGGGCTCTTGAGCGTGGAGGCCGGATACATAGCCGGGGTCATGCTCAAAAACACGGCGGCGGTTCTATAGATACCCCGTGCAAGGGGGACTTATTCACCCCCACCCTCGCCCTCCCCCGTCAAGGGGGAGGGGGTAAAAAAGAGCGTCAAGGAGATACTCTTACCGTTTGATCCGAAAGCAGGTTGGGGTAGAAAAAAGATTTCACCCTCCCCTCAATCCCCTCCCATCGAGGGAGGGGAGGTAAAAGAAAGAGGGAGGGGGAAGTAAAAGCAAAAAGGAGATACCTGGATGGCGATAATATCGTTCGACAAAGAAGCTCTTATAGATTACGTCCCGGCCTACGCCGGGAACAGGGAGAGCGCGGACCCGTGTGTAGTGAGGCTCAAATTCTGCCCGTACTCGCGGGTGCAACATTACTCCCGCCTCATAGCAACGAGGGCCAAGGGCGCGGGCGATAACCTTAAGCTCGCCGAGGTCGGCCAGGAGGTGCAAAAGAGGCAGTTCGTCGAGAATGTGGAGGGTGTCTCGAACTACTTCGTAGACGGCGTCGAGGCGCGCGACCCCGAGAGGTTATACGATACGGCGGACACCGACCTTATACTGGAAATAATAAAGGCGATGGAGTCAAGCTCGAAGCTCTCTGAAGGTCAAATAAAAAACTGACAACGGGCTTCCGCCTGAGCCTGCTGGCGGCAAGGGATGGTAGCCCGTTCGATTGCGGGAGATGCGGCCCCAGGGACCGCTCTCAGAGGAACTGCGGAAACTCGCTCGGTCTGACGGAAGCGGCAAAGGCGGTCTTTAATTACACGGAAGGGGTCGCCGAGGAGCTCAAGGCAAAGGGGGCTCCGAAGGTCTTCAGCCTCCGGGGCCTGAGGTTGTATGAGTGCCCATTGAGCTACATATCATGGGAGACGCGGGAGATTGTAAGGGCGGTCTACCTTATGGAAGGCGGAGGTAGGCTCTTTATGAACGGCGGCTGGGGCGACCAGAGCGCATGGCTCGTTGAGGCGTTCGAGATATTCAGGTCAGAAAGTGCGGCGTTCAGGAAGGATGGGGCGGATGGCGAGAAGGCAGGATAGTTTCAATAAGGACAGCGGTTATCAGGAGGCCACGGAGGCCCTTCTGGGGTTCGAGGCCGCGCTTTCGTCCGTTGAGGAGCGGTACTGGAGTTTAAGCGGCTCGGCAAGCGAGTTCATGTCGGCTGTGAGCGAGGCAGGCGCGGCGCTGGAGTCGTTCAAGGCCGAAGAGGGGTCGATATTCGGCTTTCTTGAGATAGGGGAGAGGTTCAAGGAGGAAGAGGAGTATTTCAAGGCAAGGATAGATCTCGAAAAAGAGGGGTTCTCGGCACTTGACGGATACAGGAAGCTCCATGAGGCGGGTGTTAAATCCATGCAGTCAGTGGAGACGAAGGCGTATCAGGCGCTTGGGGACGAGCTTTTGAAGCTCGTCGAGACACACAAATTCTCGATAGGCGAGCTCGCGAGAGTCATGGCAGAGCAGGTCAAGATCGAGCTTACGGGGCTTGCCGCGAAGGCCGCGATATGGGCGATATACGAGACCGCTATGGGGCTTAAGGACCTGGCCGTGGGTTCTGCGGGAACGGCGGGGATGCACTTTGCGGCGGCCGAGGAGTTCGGGGTGATAGCCGGGGCTTCGCTTGCGGCCGCGGCCGGGGTGGAGGCGCTTGTGCCTGGGGAGAGCGATGAGTCGTCGTCTTCGTCTTCGGAGACCTCTTCGACCCAGTCGTCTTCATCGGTGCAGGCGTATGATTCGGGCTCTGCAGGGACGACACAGCAGGTGACAGTCAATATCTACAACCCCCTTTCTGAGCAGAACTGGCAAAAGATAGTGGAGGAGAGCATAGTGCCTGCGCTTAACAGCGCGGCGGAGAAGAATATAACAATTTCAGTCAATAAATAAACAGTTTATTGAATATATGGCATATATGATATGGTTATACATGAAAATATTAAATTATTTTGGAGGATGAGATGAAAAGAATAATATTGTTGATAGCTTTTCTTTTGACAATAGCCGGGTGCACAGTAACTCATAAAATGATGATAGGCGAAAAGTTCGCGCTGGTTGTCCCTGAGAAGATTGCTTTTAGCAAAAACCCATCAGCGGATAGTGAGACTTTTTTTGTCATGAAGCCAGTTAGATTTGTAATAGAGGGGGTTGAATGCGGCCAAGGCAAAAAGGATGGGGAATGCATTTTGGATTTGGATGAGAACGATAGACTCAAAGATGCTAAAACCATTTTCTATAAAATAAAGCTCGAAAATTGTGAATCCGGATATGTCGTCGGGGATTATTTTTTCGACCCTGACTTCTTAAAGTACTTTATTGATATTGGGCCAAGATACCAGATCGGGTATTTCGCACGCCAGACCAATTACTTTGAGGTCAAGACCAGCTATGACAGGATGTGGCGGGTCGTTAGGGACAGTATAGACGAGCTCGGGTATGTCCTGGCTCAGATGAATAAAGAGGACGGGTACATGTCGACCAATATAAAAAATGACGGGGACACGAGGAGCAAATTGACCGTATGGTTGACAAAAGAAGATGAATATATAGAGGTGATCGTAAAAGCCAGATCAGAGTCTCTGTTCAAGACGCCGCAATATAAACGCTGGGAACCCGACGCCCAAGCATTTCAGTATAAGCAAAGGCTATTGGATAAGATAAAATGGAAGTTCTTTGAGCTCCACAGATTGAAATCCATGCCGGAAACTACGTCTATTAAGGAAGGTGAATAAAAGTTGTGGGAGTCTTATAAAAGGCAAATAAGGCTATCTCTAAAAATTAGGAATTTTTTCTGAGGTCAAGGAAGGGTGGAAATAAAAAGCGTAGCATATATGTGAATATGTGAGCATTTTTATTTCCGTTCTGACGCAGTCCTGCCGGACGGGCAAATCCATATCAAACGGTTGGAGAATTGATTTGACCAGAGACTCCGTACCAACTCTGGCCCTGCGCCGAGCAGTCAGGAAAAATAACAATTTTTAGAGGTGGCCTTAAAGGGGTGAACGATGGCTGTATGGGCGAAGGTAAAAATATATTACGACACGTTGCTTGGGCAGAGCGGGGCGGCGCTTACGGCATCAACGGAGGCCTCGGAGGATTCACGCGTGGATAATATCTCCGGCATGATGGAGACGACGATGTGGAAGGCGGCGGACCTTACGGACCCGCACTTCATAACGCTCGATACCGGCCTCGGGTCGGTCCGGTCGTCCGCGGACTACCTTGCCATCTACGGGCACAACCTCGGGACAGCGAGCGCGGATGTCACACTCCAATTCTCGGAAGACGGGGTGAATTACACGGACGCTTTCCAGGCTACATGCGTAATCTCGGACAAGGCCTTCCTGAAGGAGTTCCAGAACCCGGGGGCCAGGAGGTACTGGAGGCTCAAGATCACCGGGCACAGGGTCGAGCCATGCATTTCGATATGCGCGTGGGGGGTGGCTACCGAACTCGATTACGCGAGCTCAAGCTACGACCCGAACGAGGAAGAGGCTGTCGCCGAGGTGAATTTGAGCTACGGCGGGCACGTCGCAGGAATACATTCAAGGTACACGGAAAAGTCGATGTCGCTTAAGTTCGAGGACGTGGACGTGAGGCCAAGCGGGTACTTCGCGGACGGCTCGTACAGGGCCGACGGCGCGATTACGGCAAAGGGGTCTGATACGGTGACCCTGTACGAGAAGGTAAGGCGCTGGTGGGACATATCCGGCATGAGGAACTTCTTCGTCGGGTGGGAGACCTCCGGAAAGCCTGCCGAGGTATTTCTGATGAGGCCCGAGGGGAAGTTCAAAAACCCTCTAAAGGGCGGCGGGTGCTACAGGGACATTGCAATCAAACTCAAGGGGCGGAAGGAGTAGCACATGGCGGACCAGAGGATACAGTACACCGAGGAGCTCGTAGGCGCGAACCACGCGGCCAAGGCCGACACCATAAACAGGCTCTCGCTCGTAGAGCACAATAACGACGGGACACACAAGTCCGCTAACGTATATTCGGACCTCGTGGCAAAGAGGCCCTGGGTGGACGTAAGGGCCTTCGGCGCAACGGGCGACGGAGCGACGGACGATACTACGGCGTTGCAGAGCGCGATAAACTACGCGGCCACGAACGGGCTGAACGTCTATGCGCCGGAGGGGCATTACAAATTCACGCGGCTCTACTTTCATTACGACGCTACAAGCAACCCAGGTTGGCCGCAGACCGCTGGTTACGAGGGTAAAGTTAAGATAATGGGCGACGGTGCGGTGGGGGGCTACAACTTCCTATATTCCGTCTGGACGGGTACGGTGCTTGAATCGACCGACGCGACAGGCCCGGCGATAAAAATGGACGGCACAGGCGTCGGCTCAAGGATGTCCAATTTTGTTATCGAGGACATGTCTATCATCGCCACGAACACGACTCAGGTCTTTGACATAGACATAGCCAATTACGGGTTTACGCTGAACAGGCTTCTTGTCGGGCAAAAGGGGTCTGGCGGCGGGATACTTTATGAGGGGGGCTACGTTTGCACCTGGTCGGATATATTGATTTACGGCGCTGGTAAGACCGTTTCAGGGACAGGACTCATCGTCCGCACGCTTACCTCGCAGAACGGGGGCGGCAACCTCAACTTCATAAACGTCAACACCGTGGCCTTCGACAAGGGATGGGAGCTGGGGCATAACACGTATGCGTCAGGCTCGATAATCACGACCATTAATTGCATAGGCTGTCAGGCTACGACCCATAAGACATACGGGGTCCTTGTAGGGAGCGGCGCGAAGAATATCAACTGGTTGGGGTCGTACATCGAGGCTTGCCAGGACGGGGCGAACGGAGGGATAGGCATGCTCATCCATAACCGGGCGCAGGTAACGAGTGTAAAGGGGTCGTGGTTCTCAAACTGCGACATATCCCTTTCCCTCGGCAAGAGCGACGGCGACAACAACGTGGCAGGGATAGACAGGGCCACGGTCGAGGATTGCATCTTCGCCAATATCCTCGTAACGGGCGTTCAGGTCTGGGGGAGCCTGTATTCGTATGGCAAGGAGATTCTCAGGAACAAGTTCTATAAATCCGCCTCTGCACCCGGTACGACCATAGGAATTGATATTCAGGACGTCGCCCAGAGGGGCCTGCGCGTCGAAGGGAACGAGATGGATTCTACCCTCACCACCACCATATCGAACCCGGCAAGGATAGACCTTTTCACCAGGTTCGATACGACCTACGGGCTGTCCTCGCAGAAGAGGGGGAACTTCGTGTCCTTCACCTCTCTTGACGCGACGCCGAGTGTGGCTAATGGAAGCCTTTTCAAGACGGCAAACGCAGGGGCGACGACCATCACCATGCTCGATGACGGTTTTGCGGGGCAGGAGGTGCTTATCCTCTTTAACGACGCAAATACGACCGTTGATTTTACAGGGACGAATCTTAAGGGGAACGGCGGGGCTGACTTTACGGCGTCCTCCGGGGATACCATGAGCGCCGTATTCGACGGGACTTACTGGTACTGTGCGGTATCAAACAACACATAGGGCGGCCATGGGATTGACGGAGAGATACCTTAAGGAGCTCAAGGAGAATGTGAACGTGCCGAACGTCGTCCTTGAGCTATATCTGGACTCAGGCGTAAGGAAGTTCGGTTTTCACACGGGCGGGTTTTTCGATATCGTCCCGTGCCTCAAGACCGTATCCTCGTTCCAGTCCAAGCTCGACACCAAGAAGGGCTACACGACAAGGGGAGAGATAACCGCGGTAATCACGGGCAGGGAGAACTTCCGGGAGCTTATTAAGGGAGAGTACGTTAAAAACCGCAGGGTGACGAGGAAGGATGGTTTTGTCTCGGAGGGGTTTTGCTACGCGGATTACGCGGCGACGTACACAGGGATCGTCTCGGACTGGTCGAGGAAGGGCGATGAGCTTACCATTACAATATCCGACGACCTTATCGACGCTACGATAAAGATACCGGAGGAGACCGAGGAGAACACCCAGTACATAAGCTATCTCGGAGCGAACCCGGCTGACATCATGGCGGACATCCTCGTAAACCGGCTCGGGGTGGCGCCTGAGTGCGTCGATACCGGAAAATTCGCCTCAGAGCGCGATCTCTGGCTTAACGGCTGGAAGTTCTCCCGCGTTATTACCGAGCCGGAGGCGGCGAACGAGTACCTTAACGAACTCCAGGCCGAGACTAACTCGTTCATAATACACGACGGCGAGAGGATATCTCTTAAGGTCTACGCGCCGCCGCTCCCGGGCGAAACGGTCGAGGAGTGGACAGATAAGGAAATACTGGAGAAGAGTTTCTCGCAGAAGAGCGGGTACAGGGACAACTTCTTCAATAGGGTCGTCGTCTATTACGATTACGACGAGTCGGGGAGCGACGGGACTGAAAATTTCGAGTCCGCCGTTATTGCCCTGGACGCCGCGTCAGAGGACGCTCTCCAGTGGGACGAGGCCTCGACAAAGACCGTGAAGGCGAGATGGATAAGGTCTTATACGTTCTCCCAGGCCTCGACCATAACCGGGGTGGTAGTCTTTCACGCCTCGAAGTCGAACGGAGTTGGGAGCGGCGCCCTCGTCTACATTAAGGCCGGTAACACGCTCCAATGGACCCCGCCCGGAGGTACGGCTGGCAGTGCCGTAGAGGTCGCGGAGAGCGGGAGGTACGACATAAGCGACGCGGACGGGTCTAAGTATTTAAGGGTCATAGTGGACGCGGGGGCGCTCCCTGCCGCGGACGCTACGGACTATATAACGGTCGAGCCATTGAACGGCCCGGTCCTCGCTTCGTCCGTGGCGAACAAGCTTCTGAACTTCTACCGCGACCCGTCGTCGACGGTCTCCTTCGAGGTGGATATCAACAACGGGACGACGAGCGGGCGTTTTTTAAGGCCGACGGACCTGTTGGACATAACAACCGACGAGGCCTCGGACAAGGGGGTATCGAGCTGGCAGAGGGAGCGGGTGATGATAACGTCCGTAAGGCCCGATATCACGGCCGGGAAGACGGCAATTGAGGCGATGAGGTCGAAGATGATGCGGAACTACGGGTTCGTGGCGCCTCCGGATACCCCGGATTACGGCGCGGCCTCGAAGGAGACGCGCGCCTACGGTTTCGCGGCAAGGTCACACATCTGGTAGGAGGGGGAGATGGCTTATCCGAGCAAGACATTTACGGTAATAACAGATTCGGCGGTGGACGCGGACAGCCCCATAGACGTCTCCCTTATGACGTCGCTCCGGGACAACGACGTACATTTGAGGGAGTGGCTCGGTGGGGACTACGCGGCGGAGTCGAACCACAGCCACGACGGCGTGAACAGCAGGTCCATCTCCGGCGGCCAGACGCTCCTCATGGACAGGGACGCCATGACGGTCTCGCTGTCGTTCGTGACAATAGACACGGTCATGCTCTACATACCGGCGGACTTGACCGCGCTCGCGTACTGCGCGAGGACAAAGGTGGAGTTCACGGGCCGCGCCGATATGAGGCTTAAAAAAGGCGCGACGGACGGGACCACCGTGCAGGGGACGCCGGATGAGACGGTATACGCCTGGCACGGCCCCGGCACCATAGACGTTTCCGCCTTGAGCGGATGGCAGACGTTCGAGGTACAGCTCTCGCACACCACCGGGAGCTATAACGCGTACATAGACAAGGCCGTCGGAAGGATGACTTAGAAGGCCGGACAAGTCGGGTTTTTACGGGGGAGTCAGATGGAAGAAAGACTCATCAGGGTGGAAGAGGGGCTCAAATCGGTCTCAGTGGACCTCTTCGAGATAAAGGAGGCGTTGAAAGACATCGCCGTGTCTTTAAAGACGCTCGCTGTCCTCGAAGAACGGCATAACGCCGTGACTGACGCGATCAAGCGCGCCTTCAAGCTCATAAGAAAGAACGGCGAGAGAATAGAATCGGTTGAGAAGGCGCTCCCGAACCTCGTAATGGCCTCCGGGTGGGTATTCAAGGCCGTAATCTATGTGATGGCGGTCCTGGGGATCGGCGCGGTGGGGACTATAATCAGCGGCGTGCTGAAGGCCTGAGGGGGAGGGGAGGAATGCTGATAACCGAGAACTTCAGCCTTGAAGAGCTGACGAAGACCGCTACGGGGCTATTGAACAGGCCCGGTAAGACGGAGACGGAAAAACTCCTCTTAACGGCGACATACCTCCTTGAGCCGGTTAGAAAAAAATGGGGAAGGATAAGGGTGACGAGCGCGTTTCGGTCTGAAGCCGTGAACGCGCGCGTCAACGGTTCAGGAACGAGCCAGCACTTGAAGGGCGAGGCCGCTGACATTGCGCCAATTGACGCGGACATCGACGAGGTCTTCGGCTGGATAGCAAGGGACGGGTCAATATGCTTCGGGCAGGCGATAAGGGAGGCGAAGAACGGGGCCGACTGGATACACCTGTCGCTTCCGAGGATAGGAGGGCCGAACCAGCAGAGGCTCGTCTATGACGGCAAGGGGTACTCGCCGTATGTATAGGGGCCGTAAGCCTGGATAAGGCTCATGGGATGGGGGTCGCAGGGGCGCTTAGCGGACGAAATCAAGGAGGCAGGGAAGATGACGCCGGTCATAGGGGATCTGATAAGCAATACAGTCGGCAAGGTGGTGGGGAAACTCGCGGATAAGTACCTGCCATCCACCTTGGGCGAGGTGGAAAAGGCCGAGTTCCAGAAGGAGGCGCAGAGGCTCGCCGTCGAGGAGTACAAGACCGCGACAGCGGACATGGCGACCGCGAGGGAGCTTGCCGGAAAGGAGTCCGACGGAGCTCCCGGCTGGACGAAGATACTGACGGTGACGCACCGTCCGGCGTGGAGTTTCCTTGTGCTCGCGATATTCGCGTGGACCATAGCGGCGCCTTACGCTGGGTTCCCGGCCTTTCCATTGTCCGAGGTCCACAGGGACGTCATGCAGACGGTCATCATATTTTATTTCGGCGGCAGGTCGATAGAGAAGGCGGCGGGGATCGTCTGGGGGAAGTAGGGAAAAAGCCGTATTAAGCGAAGGACGGTTGGACTGGGAAGTCCCGCCTGTCGATTCGGTTCAAGAAATGGGAGGAGTGGGGGTTACCTCCTCGATTGACAGGCCGGCCTTCTTAATTTACAATCTGGATTGAACGGGAGCGTTACGGATGGGCAGAAGCCTTATAATTATCGGGGTCATTATCGTAATAACAGGGGTTATCTTTACGATAGCGCCTAAGGTCCCGTTCATCGGGAGGCTCCCCGGCGATATCCTGATAAAGAGGGAGAACTTCGTATTCTATTTCCCGCTCGCGACCTCCATAATAATCAGCATAATCCTTTCCGTGATATTTTACTTCTTTACAAGGCGCTGAGGCGGGTTCTGTTAGTCCGGATGCAAGGGGTGTGTTGTAAAAAAGAGATTTAACCCCGGCTTGTTGTGTTTATAATACATATTTAAAGCCTACATGCTTTTATAACTCTTTGAATTGATTGGACTCTGGCTATGGCACACATATTGCTTAGTATATCCGGTATGAATAGCATCAGGATGCAGAAGACGATAAAAAACAAGATAGAGTTCTCCGGCATAGGCCTCCACACCGGCCACGAGATAAGGGTGAGGATACTGCCCGCGAACGAGGATACCGGGATAGTATTCTTAAGGACGGACGTCCCTTCATCCCCTATCATAAGGGCCACGGCAGAGAACGTCGTGGCAACGAGCTACGCGACGACGCTCGGCAGGAAGGGCCTAACGGTATCGACCGTCGAGCACCTCCTTGCCGCGTTTTACGGGCTTGGGGTAGATAACGCCCGGGTAGAGCTCGACGGCCCCGAGGTGCCGATAATGGACGGCTCGGCCTCTGAGTTCATCTCGATGATAGAGTCTTCGGGCCTCAAAGACCTTTCAGCGCCTAAAAAGTATCTTGTCATAAAAGAGCCGATAAGGGTAGCCGACCGCGACAAGTTTGTCGAGATAGCCCCTTCAGAGGACGACGAGTTCACGGTAGATTACTCGATAGACTTCGCCCATCCGTTCATCACCAAGCAGTCGTTCTCAGGGCTTTTTTCCGGGGACGTCTTCAGGGACGGCGTCGGCAGGGCCAGGACCTTCGGGTTTTTGAGCGACTACGAGATGCTCAAGAAAAACGGGCTTGCCAAGGGCGGCTCCCTCGATAACGCCATAGTCATTGGAGACAACGAAATACTGAACGAAGAGGGCTTAAGATACCCGGACGAGTTTGTAAGGCACAAGGTATTGGACCTTATGGGCGACATCTCCCTCCTCGGTTTTACTGTGATAGGCCAGTTGAAGGCCCACAGGTCCGGGCACGCCCTCAACTTCAAGCTCGTCCAGGAGATACTCAAGTGGCCCGAGAACTGGGTCCTCACTGAGGCCCCGTCGAAAGACGAGCCTGCGGAGGCGCACTGTCCCCTTGTCGAGAAGATGGCGACCGTCTGAGGCACCGCTGATATTTGAATCACAGCCCCTATTCAGGGGCTTTTTTTATTTGGCCTATCCATCACCATACTCCTGTTGACGGAGTTTTACTTGGCGGGATTGTCAGGGGGCGGGGCGTTTGGATGGTTGCGGCGGGGTAGGCGAAGTGCCATAAATTGAAAAACCCCCTGAAATATGGTAATATTTTAGAGTGGCATTATAAGGGCTACCTCAAAAAACAATTTTAAAAAAACAGTCAAGGGTTTGCCTGAAAGCTCCGAACTGATCCCATGGCAAACAAGGTAAAACCGGATTTGAACAGTAACGGTAAGAAAAAGAAACAGGTAAACCTTGAGGACAACGCAATTGCCCTTCGGCTTTTCGGAGAGGGCGGCGAGAACTTAAGGAGAATTGAGAAAAAGCTCGGGATCGAGCTCCACACCAGGGGCTCTCTTGTGACCATATCCGGAGAGGGCGGGAATGTCGATCTCGCGGAAAGGACCCTGCTCGAGCTCTACGGCCTCATTGAAAAGGGCTATCCCCTCTACCAGCACGACCTCGAATACGCCATCCGCATGGTATCCGCCGACCCTTCAGTCCGCGTCGCCGACGTCTTCATGGACGCCGTCTATACCTCATACAGGAAAAAGGTAATAGCCCCGAAGAGTGTCGCCCAGAAGAGATACGTGGACGCCATCCGGAGGCACGACGTAGTCTTCGGCATAGGCCCGGCCGGGACGGGAAAGACCTATCTCGCGATGGCCATGGCTGTTGCGGCTCTCACTTCAAAGGCCGTTGAGAGGATAATACTCACGCGCCCGGCGGTGGAGGCCGGAGAGAAGCTCGGGTTCCTCCCCGGAGACCTTGCCGCCAAGGTCGACCCGTACCTCAGGCCGCTCTACGACGCCCTCCACGACATGATAGACTACGAAAGGGCCGACAAGTACCTCGAGAGGGGCGCGATAGAGGTGGCGCCGCTCGCCTTCATGAGAGGGAGAACGCTGAACGACTCGTTCGTGATACTCGACGAGGCGCAGAACACCACGACCGAGCAGATGAAGATGTTTCTTACGCGCCTGGGCTTCGGCTCAAAGGCCGTCATAACCGGCGACATCACGCAGATAGACCTCCCGCTCGCCAAGCCCTCGGGGCTGGTCGAGGTCCAGAAGATACTCGCGGGGGTCGATGGCATCGAGTTCGTCTTATTCTCAGAGGTGGATGTGGTCAGGCACCCTCTCGTCCAGAAGGTCGTAAAGGCGTTCGAGAAGGCCGAGTCCAGAAAAAAAGCGACCATATTGGAGGAGGCTTGAAATGAGCGCGCGCCTCTCGGAATGGCTCTCTTTTTCCGGCAGGGAAGCCGGGATGCACGCCATTTTCAAGAGGCTCGCCCTCCTCGCCTTCGTAAGCTTCTTCTCAACCGTCCTCTTCTTTCCCTCCCTCTCGTTCGTTGGATACTCGTACGCCCCAGGGGACGTGGCGCTTATCGACATTAAATCCCCGGTGGCGATAGACGCCGGAGACGTACGCATAAGGAAGGGCGAGATAGTCGTAAGGGACGGCCAGGTCATAACCGAAGGCGACCTCGCCAAAGTCGGGCTCATAAGCGCGGCCCTGAAAGAAAAGTCCAGGTGGCTCCCGGCCGTCGGTTTCTTCGCTTTCACCGCGATATTCATCTCCGCGTCAGTCTGGTTCGCCACGCGGAACATCAGGAAGTTTTCATCCGCCCCCAAGGACCTGCTCCTTATGTCTCTCGTCCTCGTCGGCGTGTTGATAATGCTCAGGCTCTCGGACGCAGTCTCTCTCGTCTTGAAGACGATGTCGCCCGGCCCGTCCGACGTATACAAGTACATAATCCCGGTCGCCGTGGGGCCGATGCTCATAAGGCTCCTTTTGAACTCTGAGATGGCGCTCGTTTTCGCGGCCGTAAGCTCGGTCCTCGCCGGGTTCTACATGGGCGGGTCCCTGGACGCCGCGGCCTATACGCTCATAGGCGGAGTTGTGGCCGCGATGGGGGTGCGCCATTGCACGCACCGCTCGGTCGTCATAAAGGCCGGGCTCATACTCGGCGCGGTGAACGCGGCAGTGATACTTACGCTCATGGTGTCGAGGTCCGCGCCGGTAACGGGCGACGTGGTCCGCATGATAGTAGTGGGGGTGTTGAACGGCATAGCGACCTCCGTCCTTGCCGTTGGCATAGCCCCGGCGCTCGAATCCGCCTTCCAGTACACGACGAACATAAAGTTGCTTGAGCTCTCGCGCATGGACCACCCGCTCTTGAAAGAGCTCGCCATGAGGGCGCCCGGGACGTACCACCACTCCATAGTCATAGGCACGCTGGTAGAGGCCGCGGCGGCGTCCATCAGCGCGAATCCGCTCCTTGCCCGTGTCGCCGCGTACTACCACGACATCGGGAAGGTCAAGATGCCAGCGTATTTCATCGAGAACATAACGGAGGAGAACAGGCACGACAAGCTCGCGCCTTCGATGAGCGCGCTCATACTCGTCAATCACATAAAAGAGGGCGTTGAGCTCGCCGAAGAAGAGAGGCTCGGCGCCGAGATAATAGACGTCATAAGGGAGCACCACGGGACCTCGCTCATCACGTATTTCTATCAGAAGGCCAAGTCCGAGGCAGGGGACGCCGAGATCGACGAGGCGCAGTACAGGTACCCCGGCCCCAAGCCTCAGACAAAGGAGGCAGGGCTCGTGATGCTCGCCGACGCGATAGAGGCGGCCTCGAAGACGATACCCGACCCCACGCCCGATAAAATTCAGTGGCTTACGCAAAAGATAGTGAACAAGATATTCACCGACGGCCAGCTCGACGAGTGCGAGCTGACCTTGAAGGACCTCCACTCGATAACGAGGTCCTTCACCCGGGTATTCGCCGGTATCTACCACCAGAGGATAGACTACCCGGAGCCGGCCTACATGGTTAAGGAGGAAAGGATTGAAAGTCTTGGTCGAGGCGAGGGTACAACTGCCGAAAGGGGTGAAGGCAAAGATAAGGAAGATGTCAGAGAGCGCCTTAAGAGGCTTGGGATACGGTGACTCAGAGCTCTCCGTGCTTATTACGGGGAACGATGAGATAAGGGCGCTCAACAAACAATACAGGAAGATCGACAAGGCGACGGACGTATTGAGTTTTCCGATGGAAGATACGGAAATGCTCGGCGACGTTGTCATCTCTTATGAGAAAACAGTGGCGCAGGCAAAAGAGTTCAGGGTCGCGGTAGATGAAGAGTTAGGCCGTCTCCTAGTCCACGGGCTTCTCCACCTCCTCGGATACGACCATGTGACAGGCGGCAGGCAGGCGAAGGAGATGAGGGGGAAGGAGGAGGAGGTTTTGGCCTTTTTAAAGGAAAAGAAGCTGGTTTGATCGGAATATTTTTTTGACGGATACAGGGCAATTCACCCCGCGCGATTTTTGAATTTGCTTACCTTGACGAAATCATTTAAAATTTCATAATGGACGAGCGCAAAGAAGTCCCAAAGCCGAAGAGCTGGTTCGAGTCGCTGAACTACGCGATAGAGGGCGTCATATACGCCTTCAAGACCCAGAGGCACATAAGGTATCATTATGTGATAGCCGCCTCCGCGCTCATCTTAAGCCTCTTCCTTGAGCTCCCCATAGCCGAGTTCGTGATGTTCTCGCTCTCGGTAGTCATACTCCTCTTCGCCGAGATGATGAACACCGCGATAGAGGAGTCCGTGAACCTCATGGAGGATAAGTACAATATCTTCGCCAAGCGCGCCAAGGACGTCTCAGCCGGGGCCGTGCTGGTCTCCTCCATAGGCGTCGTCATCACGGTCTACATGATATTCACGAAGTACATCTATGAGCCCGCCGGGTTGGTCTTGAGGGAGGCCCGGGTGTTTTCCGGCCACATCGCGATTATCGCGTTGCTCCTTTGCCTCATAGCCGTCGTTACGCTCAAGGCCCGGCTCGGAAAGGGCACCCCGCTACACGGCGGCATGCCGAGCGGGCATTCCGCCGTGGCGTTCTCTCTCTTTACTTCGATAACTCTACTAACGCTCGACCCGCTCGTCATGATATTCTCTTTCGTAATGGCCGTCATGGTCTGCCAGTCGAGGCTTATAGGCGGCATACACACGAAGCTCGAGGTCTTTTTAGGCGGGCTTTTGGGCTTCGGGCTGACGCTCCTCGTCTTCCGGATATTCTTCGCGACCCTCAAATGATAAAACGGATAATACTCGCGATAGTCTCGGGCGCGCTCCTTGCGCTCGCCTTCCCGCCGTTTGATCTGGGCTGGCTTGCGTGGTTCGGGTACGTGCCGCTCCTTTATGCGTTGGACGACAAGGAGGGCGGGAGACTTAAGGGATTGGCGACAGGCTTTGTCTTCGGCCTCGCGTTCTTTCTGGGCACCGTCTACTGGGTAATACATTCCATGTACTACTACGGCGGGGTGCCGTACACGACAAGCGCCCTCGTCATGCTCCTGCTCGTCGTATACCTCTCGGTCTACCCGGCCGTCTTCGGCCTCGTATTTTCTTCGACGGTCAGGCAGGACAAGGTCTTGAGGCTCATAGCGCTGCCGGCCCTGTGGGTCGCGCTCGAATACGGGAGGGGTTACATCTTTACCGGGCTACCCTGGGTCCTTACCGGCTATACGCAGGCGTCGTACATACCGGTCGTTCAGATAGCGGACACGACCGGCGTCTGGGGCGTATCGTTTCTCGTCCTCATCGTGAACGTGGCTGTTTTTTATAATATCGAATACCTCTTTAAAAAGACGCGCTCGCTCCCGCTTAAGGAGTCGGCAATAGCGCTCGCCCTCCTCGTCTCCGTCGTATCCTACGGCGTTATGCGAGTAAGGCAGGTCGATAATGAGACCCGCCTCTGGAACACCATGAGGGTCGGCATAGCCCAGGGGTCGATCGACCAGTCGCTCAAATGGGACCCCTCTTACCAGAGGGCGACGCTCGACATATACAGGGCATTAAGCTTAAGCGCCGGGAAGATGGGCGCCAGCCTCATCGTATGGCCCGAGGCCGCGATACCGTTCTACTTCGAGCCTGACAAGATCAGGGACGGGCTCATAGGGGATATAACGAGGGAGACCGGGAGTTTCATATTGACCGGCAGTCCCTCTTACTCATATAATCCGGCCACGGACAGGATCGATTACTTCAACAGCGCGTTTCTCCTTTCGCCCAAGGGCGAGTCCATAGGCAAGTACGACAAGGTGCACCTCGTCCCCTTCGGCGAGTACGTGCCGTTGAAGAAGTTCCTGCCGTTCGTAAAAAAACTTACGGTCGGCATTGGGGATTTCTCCGTTGGGCCGGGCCCAGTACCTATAGACTTCGAGGGGGGCTCTATCGGCACGCTCGTCTGTTTCGAGTCGATCTTCCCGGAGCTTTCAGCGGGCTTTGTCAGGAACGGCGCGACGGTGCTCGTGAACATCACAAACGACGCGTGGTTCGGGACGACCTCGGCCCCGTACCAGCACTTCCAGATGTCGATTTTCCGGGCGGTCGAGAACAAGGTCTTCGTGCTCCGCTCGGCGAATACCGGGATAAGCGGCGTAATAGACCCGGTCGGCAGGGTCAGGCAGAAGACCGGGCTTTTCAAGAGGGACATAATAGTAGACACAATAGGGCTTAAAAGGGGTTCGCCGACGTTCTATACCGAGCGCGGGGACGTCTTCGCTTTCGGCTGTCTCGGCATGGCGGCGCTATTTATAATATCGGCCGCAACTACACGGAGGAAATAAATGTTTGAAGAGATAAAGGAATCGCTCGGCACGGTCAAGGGGAAGTTCGACGACCTACGGAGTTTTCTTTGACCAGGATGCCAAGCAGAAGGAACTGAACGAAATAGAGGAGAAGACCTCCCGCCCGGAGCTCTGGGCCGACCAGGCTGAGGCGCAGAAGCTCCTGAAGAGAAAGGCCGAACTATCCTCGTCGCTCGAAGGTGTTGAGAAGATACTGGGGCTTATAGAAGAGGCGGAGATACACCTTGAGCTTGCCGAGGAGGCGCATGACTCAGCCTCGGCCAAAGAGGCCGAAGGCAAGCTCAATGAGGCGAAAGAGGCGATAAGGTCGGCTGAAGTCCAGAGGATGCTCGGAGGCGAGAACGACCGCTTGAACGCCATAGTCTCCATCCACCCCGGCGCCGGGGGCACGGAGGCGCAGGACTGGGCGTCCATACTGCTCCGCATGTACCTCCGGTGGGCCGAGCGCAAGGGATACGCGACCGAGACCGCGGACTTCCTCCCCGGAGAGGAAGCGGGGCTCAAAAGCGTGACCTTTACGGTTACGGGAGAGTTCGCCTACGGGTACCTGAAGGCCGAGATGGGCGTCCACAGGCTTGTGCGCATATCCCCCTTTGACGCGAACAAGAGGAGGCATACTTCTTTTGCCTCCGTATTCGTATACCCCGAGATAGACGATACCATAGAGGTCGAGATAGACGAGGCGGACTTGAAGATCGACACCTTCAGGTCATCGAGCGCGGGCGGCCAGCACGTAAACAAGACGGAGTCCGCGATACGCATAACGCACATGCCGACCGGCATAGTCGTCGGGTGCCAGAACGAGAGAAGCCAGCACAAAAACAAGGCGATGGCCATGAAGTTCCTCCGCGCAAGGCTCTATGAGCTAAAGCTCAAGGAGCAGGAGGAGAAGATGCAGGTCTACCATAATGAGAAACGCGATATCGCCTGGGGGAGCCAGATCCGCTCATATGTCCTCCAGCCGTACAGGCTCGCAAAGGACCACAGGACCGGCATCGAGATGGGGAACGTCGACGCGGTTTTGGACGGCGACATCGACGCCTTCATTGAAGGCTTCCTTTTGAGCGCCAAGCAGGGCAGGAAATAAAAGGGTTGGCAAGTCGGGCGAAATTCCGGCATAATGAGCGCACCCGGAAAAGGCCGGGTGGCCGGGTGCGCTGGATAAGCGTGTTACAGGCCGGGGAGCTATAAGCCCTGCGGCCTGGAAAAAGTAAGGAGATCGGCCGTCTGCCGTGTCCAGCTATGTCTGGCCGGACCGAATTTTCGTAATTTTTCCAGATATCTCTCTTCCTCTTGCCTTAAAATTGCCTTAAAAAAAGCCTTGACAAAATAGCGCCCGTGTTTTATATATTACAATTCAGTTCCTACCGTCAGAGGGCGGTGGAGTCTGCCATTTTTTGTTTTTGGGATTTCCGCAGATTTTTCGCTGGCGTAGCTCAATGGTAGAGCAGCTGATTTGTAATCAGCAGGTTGCGGGTTCGAATCCCATCGCCAGCTCCAGTGTCTCGTCAGGCGCCGGGGCAGGGGCGAGATGGGTGTTGGTAATGGGGCGAAGGTGGTTTAGGGCCTCTCTCCCGTGTGTTTATAGAGGCGGCGCCGGAATTTGCCGCGAGACCTGTTTCGTTGTGCCTGTAACAGCTTAATCCGTAGGCGCTACAAGGAATTTTATACGAATCCCTTTTACCCCCTCGAAGAGGCGGATAGATAAGGGGCGGGAATTTTTTTGTTTTGGTTTGTGCACGGAGAGGTTCCCGAGCGGCCAAAGGGGGCAGACTGTAAATCTGCTGGCTCAGCCTTCGGAGGTTCGAATCCTCCCCTCTCCACCAGATTTTTATATTAATAGATGGATTCGAAACCGCCCGAACGCCGACCCTGGGCGGATCAGGCCGCAGGATGCGGCCGGAAGTGAGGGCGGCCGGTCGGAGCGAGGAGACAGGAGGTCGACGAACAGAGACCGAATCCTCCCCTCTCCACCATCTTTAGAATATAATGAGCGGATTTGATGCCGCCTCCGGTTTTGTTTTTGCGGGTGTAGTTCAATGGTAGAACTCCAGCCTTCCAAGCTGGATGCGTGGGTTCGATTCCCATCACCCGCTCCATGTATAAAGCATATATGAAAAGCCGCGTTTTGCAACTGGCCCGGTGCAACGGGCAAAAGACCGGGGCCGGCAGGCGCGGGCGGCAGGCAG
>JACREU010000092.1 GCA_016212705.1 Deltaproteobacteria bacterium | reverse complement strand
TTGAGCGAAAGGCCGAGGGTCAAAGGGCCGCTCCCGGTGTATTTGACGCCGTAGAGTTCGAGGAGCGCGGCTATGTGCATCTCGAATGAGCTCTTGCCGAAGGCCCCCTCGCAGAGGTTGACGACTATCGCGTCGCCCGTGACCTTCTTGATGAAATCGCCGAGCTTGCCGCTATCGGCCGTCTTAAGCGCGATAAGGTCCGTCGAGAACCCGTTTGAGGAAAGGGCCCTTGCCACGTCCCCGGCGGTCCCTGAGACGCTATCGAGCCTTATCTCCTTGCCGTCGAAGAGGTACTTGTCCCCGCCGTCGTCGTTGTATATTACCTTTACCTTCTTAATGCTCATATGCCGTACCTCTCGCGGGCGGCGTCTATGACCGAATTGACGAGATCGCCGAAGCTCATCCCGGCCGCCCTAGCGGCCTTCGGGAAGCACGAATTGCAGTCCGGGTCCATGAGTATGCCGGGGAGCGGGTTCAGCTCTATGATGTGCGGCACGCCGGAGCCGTCGAGCCTTATGTCTATCCTGCACCAGTCCCTGACGTCGAGGGCGCGGAAGGCGTCCATCGCGACGTTGTCGATCGCCTTCTTGAGGCGCGCCGTGAGCTCCGCCGGGCAGTTGAATATGTCGAGCGGGGCCTCTGGCCTGTCGAGTATCCACTTGGCCTCATACGAGTAGATGTGGTTCACGCCTTCAGGGAGCGACGCATAATTTATCTCGACTATCGGGAGGGTCTTAAGCTTATCGCCGTTCCCGATGAGCGCGACCGTGAACTCGCGCCCTGAGAGGAACTCCTCGACGAGCGCGGGTTGTTTGTATTCGTCGAGCACCGACGCGACCTTTTTCCTGAGTCCTTCCGGGTCGTGGACTATGGAATCGTTCTTTATGCCCTTGCTTGAGCCCTCGAGGAGCGGCTTTACTATCATGGGGAAGTCGAGGAATTTGCCGATGTCGGTCTGCGCGTCGGTTGCGACGACGAACCGCGCGGTGGGTATGCCGTAGTGGGAGAGTATCTCCTTTGCGCGGGCCTTATTCAAGCAGAGCGCGAGCGAGAGCGGGCCCGAGCCTGTGTACGGGATGCGGAGCATCTCCATGATCGCGGGCATGTGGGACTCGCGTGAATCGCCCCAGACGCCCTCGGCCATGTTGAAGACGAGCTCGGGCCTCTCCTTCCGGAGCCTCTCGTAGGCGTCCTCGTCGGCCTCGATCATGACGACCTCCCCGTGCCTCTCGAGGATGGCGTCACGCACGGCCTCGATGGTATCGAGGTCGTCGCACTCGGCGTAGAAGTCCTCAGGAAGACCTTCGTCCCCTTTAAGCTCTCTCTTAAGGTTGTAGGTAAGTCCGACTCTCATAGGGGAAAAGGGGCTTGGGAGGACCTTTTTATAAAAAGGTCCTCCCAGGATCTTCGTCGTTAAAGGATAAGGACCGCCGCGGCGACGACGGTCGTGAATTTGCCGTCGCCCTTCACGATCGCCGACTGCGTTACATTGGTCGTCTTTACTATCTTGTCGCTTATGCGGTATATCTCCTTTTTCTCGTCCCACCCGAGGTTCTCGTCGAGCTCTATGCCGAGCGTCGAGGCGAGCATGGCGGCGGCGAGGTCTTCGGAGTAGTCTCCGGCGAGCGCGTCGGTCTGTCCGTAGGCGTGGTGTTCGCTTAAGTAGCCGTAGAGTTTCCTGTCGGTAGGTATGGCGCACCCGACTGAGGCGGCCATGAGCCTTCTCGGCTCGTTGCTCGACAACTTGCTCATCACGCAGAATACGACCTGGCCGGGCGAGAGCTTCTTTATGCCCACGGACTTGGGGACCACCTTTGCCGCGGGAGGGAATATGCTTGATACCTGTACGAGGTTGAACTTCTCTATGCCGGCGTCTCGCAGCGCCAGCTCGAAGGAAGTAAGCTCTTCTTTATGAGTGCCGACGCCTTTGGTGAAGAATACCCTTTTAGGAACGAACATTTCAATTACCCCCGATTTCGAATTATGGATGGAAGCCTTGAGACGATCCCGTTGCCAAAGGCGGCTAAAGCTTGAGCCCCAGGAGGTACAGGCGCCTCCTCCTTATGTTCATCTCGTCATGCGCCTTCCGTTCATGCCGCGCATGTCCCTGGAAGCGGGCTCCGCGGTGAGCGGGACGCCGGGCGGCCTTTACGCCGCTCATTCCCATATCCTCTTCGCGATCTTGTTCGAGGATTTCAGGGAAAGGTCCGGGAGAGAGCGCTTGAGGCCCTTCATGCGCGTGGCGAGCGCGGTCACTATCATGGGGAGAGCGATCGTCGCGTCCGAGTTCACGGTCGTGTGGCTCGACTTCTTGGCTATCTTTCCCCAGGACTGCGCCTCTTCGAAGGTGCATCCGGAAAGGCCTCCCCAGTGCGGGGCGTCGGCTGTCACCTGTATCGCGTACTTATGCCCCTCCACATTTTTGCACTGGAGGGTAGCCGTGACCTCGGTCTGCTGTATGAAGTTTTTCGGCGTGCCGCCGCCGACGTATACGACGCCTGTCGCCTTTGCGCGCGCGGCGATCTCCGCGGTCTCCTTGACGTCGCCGATTAGGTCGAAGATGAAGTGGTCGGGGCCGTTCTTGAGGGCAAGGGAAATGCCGATGGACGAGTCGGCGACAGCCGGGCAATAAACAGGCACTCCGGCCTTGTACGCGGCGGTGACTATCCCCTCGGCCTTGCCCCTCTTGGACAAGTCCTTGCCCATCAGGGAGAAGAACTCGCGCGTGGTGTAGGGGCGCATCTCAAGGCCTTCGGAGAACTCGTAGATGTACCTGTCCGCGATATTGAACTCCTCTTCGACGGCGAAGACGTCGTAGATGCGGTCGATTCCGGCGTCTTTAAGGTCCGTGTCGCACATCTGGTGGCTACCCTGCCAGTTGTGCCTGCCTAATGTCTCATGTATGTCGTGGAAGAGGTTCGCGCCGGTGGATACGAGGCAGTCGATATACCTGTTCTTGAGGAGGAATACGAGTACCTCCCTCATGCCCGCCGGGACCATCGCGCCGGCGAGGCCGAAGAATATCGTGGTGCGGGTTTTGAGCATCTCCTCCCAGATATCTACGGCCGTGGAGAGGTTCCGGCCCTGGAAGGCGGTCTCACCCATACGCCTTACGAGGTCTTCAACACCCGCGCCTGCCTTTATCTCGACCGGCCTTACTGCCTTTTTTAGGTACTTTTTCCTGTCTGCCATCTTTTAGTAGTATTCCGCCCTTTCCTTGAAATCATTGTAGTTGTGCAAGACCCTTCCGACGAACTCCTGCCCCCAGCCTTCGTCGAGCTTCATACGGGAGGTTACTATGCCTGGGCCTACGTTGTAGGCCGCAAGCGTCACTTCCTTATCATCGTCGTACCTCTCCATGAGGTTCGAGAAGTAATGGACGCCCATCTTGACGTTCAGGTACGGGTTCAATAGCGTAGCCTCGCCCTTCCATTTAAGGTCGAGCTCTTCGGCGAGCGCTTCACCCGTGGACGGCCTTATCTGCATGAGACCCACGGCCCCGTTATCGGACCTCGACCAGTTATAGAAGGTAGACTCGGTCTTTATAAGCGCGAGGACGAAGAGCGGGTCGATCCTGTGGGAGACGGACTCGAAGAGGATGACCTCGGCGAGCTTGAACTCTTCGAGCGAGCCGAGACCCGTCCTGCTCTCCTTAAGGACGTCGCGGACATAGGTGAGGGTCTTTTCCGGCCTCGCGTACCATAAGTCCACGTCCTTGAGGGACGGATAGACGAAGGCCTCCGCGGCAAAGGCCACGGAAAGAGCGATGAGCGCCTTACTGAAACCCGTTCTTTTAAATTTTCCCAGCAACATCAAGAGGATACTCCTGAATTCCGTAACGTGCTAATATATTTTCTTTTGAAGCTCATGTCAAGAATTTTACACACTCGGCCCGCACGTCCTTGACGCGAAGCTTAAGGTTCCTTGTCCCCTGCCACTCGTCCATGTAAGGCGAGAAGGCTATGCCGAAGCCTGCGCCCTTCATGGGGTGCAGGGGCGCGAGCCCGAAGCCTATGGCGCTTAACGCTGAGAGCCCCTTCCGGGAGACCTTTAACCTCAAGTGCCGGCTACCGACTACCTCTGTCGCCAGTATCTCCGCATCGGCGACGGCCAGAAGCGGCTCGCGGTTCGATGCCCCGAACGGGGAGAGCCTCTCGATTTCTGAAATGAGCCTTGAGTCGAGCTCGTCGAGCCTGACTACGGCGTCGAGGACTATCTCAGGGGTGAGGTCGTCCTCGTTCAGCCTCTCGCTGATGTGCGCCTGGAACTCATCCCGGAAGCTGTCGATATTCTCTCTGGCGATGGTAAGGCCCGCCGCGGCCTTGTGTCCGCCGTATTTTTGAAGGAGCCGAGAGCAGGACTTGAGCCCTTCGAGCATGTTAAAGGACTTAACGCCCCTTGCCGAGCCCTTGCCGGTCTCTCCTTCGAGGGCTATCATGACCGTCGGCTTTCCGAACCTGTCGGCGAGCCTGGAGGCTACTATCCCGATGACCCCTGGGTTCCAGCCCTCTTTAGCAAGCACTATGCCCGCTCCGTCCCCGTCCTTCATGAGGGCGAGGGCCTCATGGAGCGTCTCCTCCTCTATCCGTTGCCTGAGTGAGTTCTCCCTGTTGAGCTCTCCGGCGAGGGATGCCGCCTCCTTTGCGTCATCGGTGATGAGGAGCCTTAGAGCGGTCATGGCGCTACCGAGCCTTCCGGCGGCGTTTATCCTCGGCGCGAGCTGGAATGCCACCGAGTCGGCGTCAAGCCTTCCGGGCTTGACGCTTGAGGCGTCTATCAGGGCCTTTAATCCAATTCTCGCCCCTCCGGAGAGCTCCTTAAGGCCGTGGCTTACGAGTATCCTGTTCTCGTCAATAAGGGGGACGAGGTCCGCTATCGTGCCGACGGCTACGAGGTCGAGGTAGCGCCTGAGGTTCGGCTCCTCCCTCTTCACAAACCAGCCTCTCTCCCGGAGACGCGCCCGAAGGGCGATAGCGAGGTTGAAGGCGACTCCTACGCCCGCCAAGGACTTAAAAGGGAACTCGCACCCGTTCTGCTTTGGGTTAAGGACAGCAAGGGCCCCTTCGGGCGCGCCCATTTCGAGCTCGTGGTGGTCCGATACTATGCAGTCGAGCCCTATGGAGCGCGCGTATGCGAGCTCCTCGTGGTTGGATACCCCGCAGTCGACGGTGATGACGAGGGAGACACCTGAATCTTTGAGCCTGCCGAGGGCCTTGGAATTCAATCCGTAGCCTTCCGCCTGCCGTCCAGGTATGTAGCACTCGGCCCCGGCCCCGATCTCCTTGAAAAAGAGGTGGAGGAGGGCGGTCGAGGTCGTGCCGTCCACGTCGTAGTCGCCGTAGACGGCTATCTTTTCCCTCCCATCGAGCGCCTTCAATATGCGGTCGACGGCCTTGCCCATGTCCTTCATGAGGAACGGGTCGTGGAGGTCCTTCAACTCCGGCCTCAAAAAAGAAGAGGCCTTGTCAGGTTCGACAAGGCCCCTGTTTATCAACAGCTGCGCGGTAAGGGGCAGTATATCAAGCTCCCTACCGAGGACCTCCTGTAACTCTATGTTGGCCGGGCTTATCTTCCAGCGCTTCTTCATTATCCGTCCAGCCCCGCGCGTCCGAAAGACCCTGCCCCGGGGGAAAAGGCCGTTTTCCGAGGCGCTTTTCGCGTGCAAAAGAGATCAGCAAGGTTTATTCAAGGTCGAGATATTATAAAGTCAAATAAAAAAGAGGTCAAGCATTCATTTCCCCCATGAACGCATGGCCTCTTTTCATAAGACCGCAAAAAGCAACGAAAAACTGACGGCTTGCCTTGTCCCGCACCGCACCGCCCCGCACCGCCCCCCCGGTGACATGGGGGCTTCCAGCTAATGCGGGAAGCCCTCGAGTATCCTGGAGAGCGTCACCGGGTCGAGGTGCTCGTGCATCAAAGGCACTATCGTCGGGTTCTCGACCTCTGACAACACCTCTTTCCTTATTACCGAGATGAAGGGACGGACCACCTCCGGGTCGAACTGCCTGTTGTAGTGGTCCTTGACCTCGTCTATCGCCTCCCTGAAGGAGAGGCGCGGCCTGTATGGCCTGTCGGTCGTCATTGCGTCGAAGGCGTCGACAAGCGCCATTATCCTCGCCCCCATCGGGATGTCGTGTTTCTTGAGCCTGTCCGGGTAGCCGGACCCATCGACCTTCTCGTGGTGGTTCCTCGTCATCATCGGTATGCCCTTCCAGGGGAACTTTATCCTGGAGAGTATCTCGTATCCGATGACCGGGTGGGAGTTAAGCTCCTTGCACTCATTCGACGTCAGGGGGGAGGCCTTGTTTATGATGGATTTATCTACCGCTATCTTTCCGATGTCGTGGAGGAGCCCGGAGATCCTAATGCCCTCTATATCGTCCGCCGACCAGCCCATTTCTCTGGCCACGGCCGCCGAGTAGGAGGAGACCCTGTGCGAGTGCCCCTTGGTGTATGCGTCCTTGGCGTCTATCGCCGCGGCGAATGCGTGGATGGTGTCGTAGTATATGCGCCTTAAGTTCTCATATAAACCCTTGTTCTCGTTGTACCTGTACATGAGCCTCATAAGGAGCGTATGGCTGTGGAGGCTGAAGGAGATGTGCTGGCCCATTACCGAGAGGAGCTGGTAGTCATACAGGGTATAGTCCTCGCCCGAGAACTTGTCGCTGATGGCGATCAAGCCCAGGAGCTCGTCCTTTACTATGAGGAACGCCAAGACCCTCGCGCCGAGCCGCTCCAGGAACTCTCTACCCGGGCCGAGAAGGGCGATTATGGGGTCCGCGGACTTAAGGTCTACGGGCTTGTTGTTCCTTATTATCGCGCTTGCCGCGTCCTTGCCGATCTTCAACCCGGCGCCCCTGACGTCGGAGAGCCCCTTTGACGCTATCTGCGTAAAAAGGCCGTCGCCCTGGTCGTACTGGAAGACTATCCCTTTTGACGCGGAGAAGGTCCCCATTACCATATAGAGCGAGGACTTTACGACCCTCGTAAAATCCTTCGGCGACGTTATCTCCTCGCCGAGCTCGGCGAGGGTGTTGAGATTGAAAAGAAGCCTCTCAAGGCTTAAGTCTACTCCTGACATCCAGACTCCTCCGTAAGATCGTCAAACCGCGGGACCAGGCTATAAAGACGCCCCGTCGCATGATGCGCCGCCTTTCAGCGCGTCTTCCTCGTTATTAAAGACCCGTATGTGCCTCGTGAGCCCCACTATGTGGAATATCTGGAAGTTTACGTCCTTCAGCCCGGAAAAGACGACCGCGCCCTTGCCCTTTATCTTCTCTATTATGCCGATGAGGATTGAAACACCTATGGAGTTGACGAGGTCCGTCCCGGAAAAGTCTATCACTATCTTCTTGAATCCCTTTGCGAGGAAGGCGTCGCACATCTCCTCGAGCTTCTCGCCTTCTATGTCGTTTATGTAGTTGTCCGCGTAAACCACAACGCTTGTGCCGGTCTCCCTGTGCCTATGCCTCCCTGCCACCTGTCTCTCCTTTTTTGATGAGATATTTTACGAGGACTATCCTGGCCCCGCCGTTGATGCGCTCCAGCCTGACCTCGTCCATGAGCCCCTTCATAAGCTCGAAACCCCATCCGCGCTTCCTCGGGAGGGCCTCGGTCTCAGCCGGGGCAACGAGGCCGGCGGGGCTGTCGAAGTCCACTCCGCCGTTCTGGACGTGGATGGTCAATCTGTCGCCTCCGGCGACGAACCGGAGGAACACCTTGCCGGCCTTCACCTTGCTGTGCTCAAAGGCGTTTATGCAGGCCTCCACGAGAGCGGCCTTTATCTGGCCTATGGCGTTGTCGCCGAAACCCATCTCGGTGCCTATCTCCTCGACCGCCTTGACCGCCACGAGCTCCGCCTTTGTAGAGGCGGGAAGTATCACCTCGAACTCCTTCAACGGCAGTGCGTTGTCCTCGCGTTTGAGCCTTTCGGAGACTGAGGCGTCCTCGAGGGAATCCCTTATAAGGTTCAGCTGTACGGTATCGCTCGAGAAGGCCCCTTCTCCATCGAGCCTTTTCTGCGCCTCGGCCGTGAAGCCGTCCCTGCCGACAAACCAGCGGACTATCCTCGTGGTCCTGAAGTTCTCCTTGAGGATCTGGGATCTGCGCAGGAAGTTTTCGACATCCCCGATGTTCACCGGAGACGGAGTGTCCTTGACCGCCGTAATCCAGACGACCTCGTTGCCGGCGTCGTATCTGCCGTTGGCGAACCCGTGGGCGATTATTATGGGAGGGCCTGTCTCGCCCTTCTCCCACCTGGTGCTCTCGAATGAGCCTATCGTCTCCGGGACGACGACCTCCTCGGAGTCCTTCCTCTCGCCGGGCCTTATGGCGCCGCCCCTGTTCATGGATGAGAACGCCTGGTTCCTGAATAGTATCTTCACGAGCTTCTGGCCGTTGAAGGATTTGAGCGCAGACCCGGCGTCCTCTTTCAGGCGCCCCTGAACCCGCGCCCCCCGGGCAATGAAGCCCTCTTTAAGCGCCTCCCTCGCGAACGCGGTCCTCGCCTCGTCCGCGGACCTCCCCTTTATCCTCGTTTCAAACATGTATGAGACGAAGTCGGCCGTCACCGCGTCGCCCGCCCACTTGACGGACCCCAAAGCGTACTCCGCGAGACCTTCCGCGAATAGCGACGAGGCCGTCTTCGAGAACTCGCCTTCGGAGAGCCTGAACCTATCCCGGAGCTCCTCTCCCGGGATCGCGCCTCCGCTCTGCGCGCCCATGAGCGCGCAGAGCATGCGGAGCTCGGAGGGGTTTTTGAGCCTCAGCGAGGATTGGAGCGCGAAGGCGATGTTGCCCTCAAAGACCTCGCCGGAGTAGAGCTCCACAAAGGACTTAAGGTCCTTAAGGTCCCTCCCCTCCCTGTGCGCGGCCCAGACTATCGACTTCATGTACATGGGGTTGCCGCCGAGCTTCATCGCGGCAAGCGAGAGCATCTCGGTGTCAAACCCTACATCGTGGGACCGGCAGAGCTCCGCCATCATCGCAACCGACGTGTCCGCGTCGAGCCCGAGAAGCGTCATCTGCTCGACCGAAGAGCTTAAAAACCCGCCCTCGAGAAAGGCCCTTGTCGAGCTCGCCGCGATAAACGGGAACGAGCCCGAGTTGAGGGAGGCGGCGAGCTCCCTTTCGACCGCGTGCGAAGGGGAGCCTATATCGTCGAGCATGAGGTAGACGGGGGTCCCCGTGCGCCTCGTCATGAGCTCCATGGCGCCGAGCGCGTTCCTTAAGACAGCGGTCTTGTCCCCGCTCCTCTTCGCCTCCCTGTGTATGAGGGTGAAATCCAGCAGGCCGAACGCGTCCTCGTCGAAGAGGAGCTTCTCAAGCCTCTCAAGCGAGGTCTCGTTCCTTACGAGGTCAGGCTCCCTTTTCCTGAAGGCGAGGTATTGCTTGATGAACTCCTTGAGGTAGTCCTCGGCAAAGGCCTCCGCGTCAACGGCCCCCTTGAACTGGTAATAGACCGGCACGACGCGCGCCTGGGACCAGAAGAGCTCCCTGTGGACGCGCCTCAGGACCTCTGTCTTGCCCGTCCAGCGCTTGCCGGCGAGGAATACGTTGGGTATGCGCCTGAGGCCAGAGGCCCTCTCGAGGATTGCCCCTATCTCCCGCGTCCTTCCGAAGAACTCGGCGTCGGGGCATATGGAGAAGAGCGTCCTATTTTTCATACACCACTACCCTGTTCTTTCCCATCCTCTTGGCGCCGTACATGGCGGAGTCCGCCCTGTGTATGAGCTCGTCTATGTGGCTCGCGTCGGTAGGGAACTCGGCGACGCCGAGGCTTATGGTCGGGGTCTTGCCAAAGGTCCCGGGCAGACGTAGCTCCTCGACACCCTTCCTTATCCTCTCGGCTATGACGTAAGAGTCCTTTTTGTTAGTATGCGGCAGTATCACCGCGAATTCCTCGCCCCCGTACCTCGCGACGACGTCCATTGAGCGGACCGCGTCCCTTATGGCGCGGGCGACCCCCTTCAACACCTCGTCCCCCATGATGTGGCCGTACGTGTCGTTATACGTCTTGAAATCGTCTATGTCTATCATGAAGGAAGAGAAACACTCGCTGTGCCTTTTGACCCTCTCCACCTCCTCGAAGAGCCGTTCCCTGAAGTACCTCCTGTTGAAAAGCGAGGTGAGCGGGTCGGTCATGGAGAGCATCTTAAGCTCTTCGCTCATGGAGTAATAGGCGCCGCGCTCGAGCGCGATCGAGGCGTAGTTGGCGAAGGAGAGGAGCATCTGCAGGTCCTCTTCGGAGAAGACCTCCCCGGATATCTTGTCCGAGACGTTTATTACCCCGATGACGCGCGTGTCGAGCTTCAACGGTATGGAGATGAAAGACTTGGTCTTGTAGACCGGCCTGTTCCGCCAGGACGGGACTTCGGACTCTATGTTCCTCACGACCACGGGGAGCCCCTTGGCCGCTATCGCCCCGGATATCCCCTCGCCGAGCCTGATCCGGAGGTTGTCGACTATCCTCCTGTCTATGCCCTTCGAGGCCTTGACGGAAAGGACCCTGCTCTTGCTGTCGAGTATCATGAGCGAGCCCCTCTCGGCCCTGACAAGCTCGGAGGACTTGGAAAGTATCATCTCGTAGAGCTCTTCGCGGTCGAGGACCGGGGCAAGGGATTTATAGACCTCTTCGAGGGCCTTAAACCCCTTAACGGCGAGCGCGGGACTTGAATCCTCCGCCTCTGCGGCCCCGCTCGAGGCGAGGCACTTCAAAAACGACCCGGCGAGGTTCTCGATGATGGCCGGGACCGTGAATACGGACTTTGCCGGGATGGTGACGAGGGCGGACCTGAGGGACTCAAGCGAGTTGTCGCTGAACCCGTACGGCGCTATCGCCTCATAGAAGTCCCTGAGCTCCCTGCCCTGGATATAGGCCCTGCCGCCTACGACGGCGACGGGCCTCCCCTTGTCGAGCCGGGCAGGGACGGCGAATATGTACTGGTTCATGTGGCACTTGTATATATATGGCTTCTTTTTCTCAAGCACCTGCCTTGCAGCGTTCACGTAGGTCTCCCGGCAGAGCGCCGCTCCCTTCTGAGTGCATTTTACGGCGGTGCAGACCTGATTCTCGCTGGAAGGCTGGACGAGCGGAACCCCGTCGCCGTCGTACAATGAAAAAGAGAGGCCGAGGAGCGACGAGAGCCCTTCCTGGAACTCGCGCCAAGGCGAAAGGTCCAGGGACTCAAGGCCCCCCCCTGAGGGTTCCAACGTTTCGATACTTTTTTCCATGGCCGGTGCGATCACATCCACCCTTCGAGATTACAAAAAAAAATGCCGCAGATACCGGATTAAGGTACTGGGGCACCTTTGCCCTTCGAGACCCGCCATGAGTCCAGACTCCAGAGGATTGGCCCCTCTACGGGCCTTTTAAAAAAAGCGTAGAAAAATTGAAGTCTTTGGAGAAAAAGGTCGCTGATTGTACCTCTTTAAATAGCACAAACAGACAAAAAAAACAATACCTAATTTAAAGAAAAGATGAACTGTGGAGGGCGTGCGGGGGGAAAACCATTATTAAACAGCAGGTTAGCTAAAGGGCTGGTCAGGGTGCCTTTGCCTCGGCCACGGGCCTCGCCTTGTTCCCCTTCCAGAAGAGGAGTATGGGGGATGCGATAAATATCGACGAATAAGTGCCGACGAGCACCCCCACGAGCAGGGCGAGCGAGAAGTCGTGTATGACCTCGCCGCCGAAGAAAAAAAGCGCCACAAGGGCAAGAAAGGTCGTAAGGGAGGTGACTATGGTCCTGCGGAGGACCTCGTTTATCGACCTGTTTATGAGGGGGATGACCGCCTCCTTCGTCCTCTTACGGAGGTTCTCCCTTATCCTGTCGAACACGACGACGGTGTCTGTCAGGGAGTACCCGGCGAGCGTAAGGAGCGCGGTCACGATAAGGAGCGAAAACTCCTTGTTCAAAATCCACATGAAGCCCATGACAAAGAGGACGTCGTGGAAGGTCGCTATGACCGCCGCGACCCCGAACCTGAACTCGAACCTCCACGCCACGTAGATAAGTATGCCGACGAGCGATATGAGGATCGCCCAGAGGGCGTCCTTCTGGAGCTTCCTGCCGACGGCGGGGCCGACCTCGGAGGTGGAGTCGATCGTGAACGGGTTCTCCGGAAGGCCCCTGGCGATGACGTCTCCCAGCGCTTTCGACGCCCCGGCGAGGTCCCCCTCGGTCCTCTTGAGCTTTACGAGCAGTTTGTTAGGCTCCGAGAACTCCTGGAGGTTCGCGTCCTTGAAGCCGCTTCCGGCGAGGATCTCCCTTACCTTGTCTATCTCGAGGGGCTTTTCAAACCTGAACTGGATGGCGACGCCGCCCTCGAAATCGGTGCTTAAGTTCGCTTTTCCGAGCGGGATCGCTACTATCGCTATAAGCCCTATTATGGCGAAGATGCCGGATACGATGAAGAGTATCCAGCGCTTGCCTAAAAAGTCGATCTTTGTCTCACCCCAGATGTCCATCAATCCTCCAAAGCCTTGAACCTATATGCTCAACTTCTGCAGTCTGAACTTCTCGCTCTGTATGTCGAAGAAGACCTTTGTGCCTACGAGCGAGGTAAAGAGGTTTATGAGTATGCCGAGGCTCAAGGAGACGGCGAAACCCTTTATCGGCCCCGAGCCGAACTGGAAGAGCACGGCGGCTGTAATGAGCGTCGTTACGTGCGAATCGATGACCGTGTACCAGGCGTGGTCGTACCCGGCGCTTATGGCCGAGCGCGGGGTCCTACCGGAGCGGAGCTCCTCCTTGACCCTCTCGAATATGAGGACGTTGGAGTCGACCCCCATGCCTATGGTGAGTATTATGCCGGCGATGCCCGGGAGCGTGAGCGTGGAATTCAGCCACGCCATCGCTCCAAGCAACATGACGATGTTAAGTAATATCGCGAAGTCCGCGGCAAGCCCCGAGACCTTGTAATAGACCGCCATGAAGACGAGGACGAAGAGCGCGCCGAGCACCGCCGCGCGCACGCCCGCCTTGATGGAATCCCCGCCGAGCGTCGGGCCGACGGTTACGTTCTGTATGATGTTGACCGGCGCGGGTAGCGCCCCTGCGCGGAGCACGATGGCTAAGTCAGTCGCCTCTTCGTAGGCGAAGCCGCCGGTTATCTGCGCCTTGCCCCCGGCTATGGCTTCGCGTATCTGCGGGGCCGAGTGTACATTGCCGTCAAGGACGATCGCGAGCCTTTTCCCGACGTTCTCGCTCGTAACGCGCTCGAATATCCGCGCCCCGTTGGAGTCGAAGGTAAGCGACACATACGGCTCGTTGTACTGGCTGTCGATGGCGACCCTCGCGTCCGACAGGGAATCGCCGGAGAGGAGCACCCCTTTCTTTATCAGATAAGGCGTCTTCTGGACAGCGCCGGTCTGCTTGTCGCGGGTCAGCTGGTAGAGTATCTCGGAGCCGGGGGGCGCCCCTGTTGTCAGGGCCTTCTGCGCCTCCATCGATTCATCGACGAGCCTGAACTCGAGGACCGCGGTCTTTCCTATGAGCTGGATCGCCCTCTCCGGGTCTTTAAGCCCCGGCAACTGTATGACGACCTCGCTCTCGCCCTGCTTCTGTATGACCGGCTCGGCTACTCCGAACTTGTCTATCCTGTTCCTTATCGTCTCGAGCGCCTGCGAGCGCGCCCAGTCCCTTATCCTCTCGGCCTCCTGGTCGATGAGCTTGAAGACGAGCTTTCCGTCAACGGACGAGGGCGTGCTGAACACCCCGAATTCGTCGGCGACGACCCTCGTTATAGCCTCCTTGGACTTCTCGTCGGGAAAAGTGACGCCGATGGAGGTCGTTCCCTCCCTGGAGACCGTCCCGTAGGCTACGTTCTTTCTCTTGAACTCATCCTCAAGAGAACCGGAGAGCCTCTGTACATGGTTCTCGACGGCCTTCTCCTGGTCGACGTTCAAGACGAGGTGCATGCCGCCCTGGAGGTCGAGCCCGAGGACTATCTTCGGGATGTTATCGGCCCAGAGCCTCGGCAGGTGCCTGGACGCCGGGGTAGAAGGCAGAAAGAGCACTACCGCGATAAGCGTGAATGCCGCCAGAAGGAAGATGCGCCAGAAAATACTTCTCATCAGTTGGTCCGTCGACTCCTTGTCAAATAACAACCGCGCCGCAAGGGCGCTCAAAAATACGATGCGCTCAAAGCAAAGAGGCCTGGCTCCCCTTTCTTAACTCTGGGGCTTCCTTATGGCTATCGCCTCCTTGGCTACCTTTACCTTTACGTTCTCGGCTATCTCGACGGTCAAGGTCTCGTCCTGTACGGAGATAACCCTGCCGTATATGCCGCTGTTGGTGACGACGTTGTCCCCTTTCTGCACCTCCGAGAGCATCTGCTTGTGCTCCTTGGCCTTCTTCTGCTGGGGCCTTATGAGGAGGAAGTAGAATATGACGAAGAGTATGACGAGCGGGGCTATGGACATGAGACTGCCGAAAGGGCCGCCCGAGGACTGGGCCGGGGCGTCTTCGGCAAAAGCAAGGGCAACGGGTAAGAGTATCACTTTAAAACCTCCTTGGTATGTAAAGGACGGCGCCGCTTTTGCGGCCCGTCCGCGTGTCCGGCGATATGCGGCCTTACTCAGGCCGTGGCAGGTCCCCTCATCGCGTAAAACCCCTTCCTCCACTCCTCGAACCCGCCGGAGGCTATGGCCCCCCTCATCTCCCCCATGAGGGAGGCGTAGTAGTGGAGGTTGTGCACCGTATTAAGCCGGGACGAGAGTATCTCTCCCATCATATAGATGTGTCTTAAGTAGGCCCGCGAAAAATTCCGGCAGGTATAACAGGCGCACTCCTCGTCAACAGGGGCCGGGTCCCGCTCGTATTGCGCATTCTTTATAACCAATTTTCCGTGTCTTGTAAAGAGAGTTCCGTTCCGGGCGTTCCGGGTCGGCATCACGCAGTCGAACATGTCTATTCCATGGGATACCCCGAAGACGAGGTCCTCCGGCGTGCCCACGCCCATCAGATACCGGGGCCTCTCAACCGGCAGGAGCGGCGCGGTCTCGGCTATCATCTCCTGCATGAGGGGCTTTTCCTCGCCGACGGAGAGGCCTCCGAGGGCGTAACCGTCGAAGCCTATCTCCATGATGGATTCGGCGCTTATGCGCCTTAAGTCCCTGTACATCCCGCCCTGGACGATGCCGAAGAGCGCCTGATTTTCGCTCTTCTTCGCCTCCTTGCAACGGAGCGCCCACCTGTGGGTGAGGTGCATGGATTTTTCGGTGTACTCGCGGGTGGCCGGGTGCGGCGTGCACTCGTCAAGCGTCATCATGATGTCCGAGCCGAGCGCCTCCTGTATGGCTACCGCGCCTTCGGGGGTAAGGAGATGGCGCGAGCCGTCGAGGTGGGAGCTGAAGCGCACCCCCTCCTCGTCAATTTTCCGGAGCTTGCATAGGCTGAATACCTGAAACCCGCCGCTGTCCGTGAGTATCGGGCCGTCCCAGTTCATGAACCTGTGGAGCCCGCC
>JACREU010000094.1 GCA_016212705.1 Deltaproteobacteria bacterium | reverse complement strand
ATGAAGTCCATGTTCACGGTCGTGAACTTCTCGACCTTGTAGCCGAGGTTCCGGGTCAGCGTTATCGCCTTTAAAAAGACCTCCGGGAGTATCACCGCCGAGCCGATGTTCAGATAGACGCCTTCGGCGAGCGAGGCGACAACGGATGAGAATATCTTAAAATCCACGGTAGAGGCGAGCCCGGTGGCCGCGCCGTCCATCTCCGGGTGTATGTGGAGTATGTCGGTCCCGAGCGCGACATGGACAGTAACCGGCACATTGAGACGGGCGCCTGCCGCGAGTATGGATTTGTTTTTATGCGGGAAGCGCGAGCGCCAGATCATCTCGCCTACTGCCTTGCCAAGCCCCTTTTTCGCGCCCTTCCTGATGGCCCTGTTAAGGAGCCTCCCCGTCTCTTCTGCCATGCCGAAGGAGCCTGTCCCCAATTCGGCGTCTACGTCTTCTGACGTGACGCCGGCGTATGCGGTCTCGAAGTCGTGGACTACGCACGCGCCGTTCATGGCGACGGCGTCCACAACACCCCGCTCCATAAGGTCTATGATAAGCGGGCCGAGCCCGACCTTTATTACATGCGCGCCCATGCCGAGCGCGACGGTCTTTCCGTCCCTCTTCGCCTTTACGATCGCCGAGGCCACGGCCTTTAAGTCTTTGGCCGCGAGTATGTTCGGGAGACCCTCGAGGAACTCGCTTAAGGAAGCCCCCCTTTCGGGGACGCGGGCGAAGTCGCCAACCGAGACCTTGGACTTCCTCTCCCTTATCGAATAGGTCTTGAGGCCCTTTGACGAGATCGGCTTGAATTTTTTTCTGGATGGCATCGTATAAGCTAAACCTTCTGGAAGAGCATGTGGTCGACAAGCTCGCAGATTATGTGGCAGATCGTGATGTGCGTCTCCTGTATCCTCGCGGTAGTCTTGGACTCCACATTAAGGAGTATGTCCGCCTTGTCCGCCATCTTGCCGCCGTCCTTGCCGGTAAGGGCGATCGTCTTTATCTTCATGGCCTTTGCGGCTTCGATCCCCTTCAATACGTTTGCCGAGTTGCCGCTCGTGGAAATCGCGAGGAGTACGTCGTTCTCTTTCCCGAGCGAGCGTATCTGCTTGGAGAAGACCTGGTCAAAGGAGTAGTCGTTCCCGATGGAGGTCAAGACCGACGTGTCGGTCGTCAGCGCCAAAGCCGGGAGCGGCGGCCTTTCTATCTCGAACCTGTTGACGAACTCCGCGGCTATGTGCTGGGAGTCGGCGGCAGAGCCGCCGTTGCCGATGAGCATGAGCTTTCCGCCAGATTTGAACGACGAGACTACCGCCTCGGCAACAATGACGACGAGCGCCATGTTCTTTTTCGTGAAAAAACGCTCCTTCGCCTTTACGGAGTCCCTGAAGGACTTCTCAACGATCTTTTCCATCTCCATCCTCGTTACCCCTTCGGGATTTTTCTTTTATTTTGAGGCGTTCCGCGCTTCCCCGGAGGCCTGTAAAACCCGCAATCGATAATATCTTCTGCTGAAAAGTGTGTCAAGGGTTTTTGAAACAAGAGGGCGGGGTAAGAGGCTGGTTTGTTTTTGAGACAAGAACGCCCGAGGGGTGTTTGCCCCTCGGGCGTTTTATGAGTGCCTCTAAAAATAACAATTTTTATATAAGGAACTTCCCGTCCTTCTGTACCGCCTTTCCGTCGAGGTATATCGCGCCGCCCTGCCGCAGGTCCTTTATCATGTCCCAGTGGATCGCCGAGGAGTTCTTGCCGCCGGCCTCTTCGTAAGACCTCCCGACCGCGAGGTGGACGGTGCCGCCGATCTTCTCGTCAAACAATATGTCCTTCGTGAACTTCTGTATCCCGTAGTTTACGCCGACGCCGAGCTCCCCCAGAAACCGCGCCCCCTTGTCGGTATCGAGCATGGCTGTGAGGAAGTCCTGGTTTTTATCCGCACGGGCCTCGACTACCTTGCCCCTGCTGAACTTGAGCCTGATCCCCGTCACCTCGCGGCCCTGGTAAATGGCGGGCATCTCGTAGTAGACGTACCCCTCGGCCGAGTCCTCGACAGGGGACAGGAAGACCTCGCCGTCCGGCATGTTCCTCTCGCCGTAACAGGGTATCGCCTTCCTGCCCTTTATGGAAATCTTCAGGTCCGTGTCCTTGCCGACTATCCTCACCTCGCGCGCCTTGTCGAGCGCGGCCTTCAACTTCATCTCCTTCTGCCTCACCTTGTTCCAGTCGATGTTGGTGGCGTTGTACAGAAAGTCCTCGTACTCGGAAAGAGACATGTCCGCCTCCTGAGCGAGCCCGTTCGTGGGGAAATTCGTGAGTATCCACCTCTTGTTGTTTACAATCTCCTCGCTTATCGGCCTTATCACCTTCGACCTTTCGGAGATCTTTGAGGAGTCCGCGTTAGAGAGCGCCTTCTTGTTGGCAGAGGCCCGGATGGTGACGAAACAGTCGACGTTCTTTGCCTCGAACATCCTTATCTTCGGGAAGTTCCGTATCTGGTCCTTTGACGCGTAATCGAAGAAGAGGTTCGTCGTCTCCTCGAAGGCGATGGACGTAAAGGGGTTGCCCCCGGCCTCCAATACCTCCCTGTAGACCTCAAGGACAAGGGGCTTGGCCAGCTCGGAAGACGAGCTTATCATCACCGCGTCCCCTTTCTTGACGCCGAGAGAGTGGTTCACAAGGATCGAAGCAAGCTTTGTTACACGCGGGTCTGCCATAATGCCTCCTGGGTTTTTAATCGCAGAACCCCTCTTTTCTAAAGAGGGGTTGGGGAGATTATCTTAAAACAGCCTTTTTAATCCCCCTCAATCCCCTTTTAGAAAAGGGGGATGTTTGGAAATGCCGGCGCGCGAGGGGTAGTCGTGTAAATGATTTTACACCTTTTCGGGGTTCACCTCAATCCGGAGTTTGAGGAGCTTATTTATATGCTCGGCGACGATGAACTTGTTCGCGCCCCACTTCGGGGCGACGAGGTATCGAAGAGGCGCGTCTCCCGAGAGCCTGTGCACAACCGTCTTGCGCGGCAGTATCCTCAAAAATTCTACCACGCAGTCGGCGTATTCATCAAGCGATAGGGTCTTGACCTTGCCCTCTTCATACAGTTTGAGGAGCGGGGTGTCTTTGAGCACCTGGAGCTGGTGGAATTTTACGCCCCATACGCGGCAGTCCCTGAGGAACCCGGCGGTCGCAAGCATGTCTTCCCTGGTCTCTCCGGGCAACCCTATGATGACGTGGGCGCAGACGTCGATACCGCGGAGGCGCGCCCTCTCGACCGCGTCCCTGAACTCAAAGGCGGTGTGTCCCCTGTTGACCGACGCAAGGGTCGCGTCGTTCGCCGTCTGCAATCCGAGTTCGAGCCAGAGGTGGCGTTCCTTTTTTATTTCGGATAAGAGGTCGAGGACTTCGTCTGGGACGCAGTCGGGCCTTGTGGAGACGGCGAGTCCGACGACGTCGTCGTGGAGCGCCTCGCGATAGATATTTTCGAGGAGTTCGACTGGCGCATAGGTGTTGGAGTTTATCTGGAAGTAGGCGATGAACTTGTGCGCGTTGTAGCGTTTGCGGACCTTTTTCATGCCCGAGAGGAGCTGGCCTTTTATCTCCTCCCCGGAGTAGCTTAAGGGAACGAGGGTTTCTGAGTTGCAGTAGATACAGCCACCCGCGCCTTTGGCCCCGTCCCTGTTGGGGCAGGTGAAGCCGGCGTCGAGAGAGACCCTGAAGACCTTCTCCCCGAACCTGTCCTTGAGGAAGTCCGAGAGTGTGATATATGGTTTATCCATTATTTATAAGGCGGCTCAACACCCGCCCCTGGGCCTCGACCCCTGGTAGAGCCTTCCTCGCTCTTTGTCCCTGTATTCGTAGATCCCGCTCGCAGACCCGTCCTGGGACCGTCCTGTCACGAAGACGAACTCCTGGCCGGAGAGCCTGAAGAGCCTGGTTATCCCGCGCGGGTCCGCGCCGGGCCCGCGCGAGAGGGGCAGGAACTCATCGAATGAAAGGCCCCCGTCTTTTGCGACAAAGACGCCGGAGACACAGCATGAGGCCTCTTTGCCTTCGTCCGGCCAGTTCGCTGTCATAAATAGAGGGCCCGTGCCTGTCCTCGGCCCGTATATGGCGATCCGGGGCCCCTTGTACACGGGCCCGTTATCGAGTTTTCGCCCGGGTCCGGGCGATTCGGTCTTGAGCCTTTCGAACCGTTCCTTGAGGAACGCCTCCGCCTTTTCCCTCAAGGCCGGGGCGATCCCTTGCTCTTCGTAGACCAGGCTCTCGAAGCCGTTCAACTTCGGGTAGGGTTTCCTGATGACGACGAAGTCTTCCGGAAGGGTTGAGACTTCCTCGGAGACGAGTTTTATCGTGACATGGCCGTCCCCGCACTTTTTATCGGCGTTGTAATAGAACCCTTCGGTCTTGAAATCAACGAGCCTGAAGCCGCCTGCCGCGGTGTAGCCTCCGTCAGGCGCGTTCCCGATCGAGTCCTTGATATAATCGTAGTCTATCCGGAAGATACCCGCGCCTTCAGGGGCCTTGCCGCCCTTTTTCTTAAGCCCTTCCTTAACGGCGCTCTCGATGAATATGCCGTCGTCGGTGCGCGACGCGACGAACTCGAAGACGAGCCTTTCGCCCTGTGCCGGGACAGGCTCGGGCACAGGGGGGTGTATCGTCGATTTAATGTAAATGACCGCGCCTGCGAGGACGAATGTCGCCGCCATTATAAGGAGGTTTCTTTTCATAGCCCTTTTTTGAAGAGGAGCGGCTTCCGCCTCCCGCGGTACAGCCAGGCGAGGAATACCCCGCTTGAGAGAAAGCCGATGAGTGAGAACGGAAATAGGATGAGAAAGACGATGCCAAAGTCGCCCGAGAGGACCCCCAACGTACCGTACTTGCCGTCTATTATAAGCGCGCAGGCTATTATGAGCCAGAGGACGAGCCCGCCGAAGAGGCCGCGTAGAAAAAGGTGGTCCATGGAGCCTCTCCTGACCTTTGTATCGAAGTAGAGGAAGAGGGGCGGCAGACCTGCGGCCGCGCCGAGGATGATTATGATCAGTATCCCGATGAGCATTCTATTTTTTTATGCAGTGCTATGAATTTTTGAAGGCTGCTCAAAAAGCTTCAGACGCGCCAGCTTGCTAAACTTCCGCCTTAGGCCTTACCATTATCGACTTATACTCCCTGACCGTAACCATCCCCGGTTTCGCGCCTCTCGGTTTTTTGACGTTCCGCGCCTCTGTATATATCACCTCGACCTTGCCCGCCTCCCGCGCCTTGGAGTAATAGGCGCAGATGGCGGCGGCCTCCTCTATCGTCTTTTTGGTAAGCTCCTTCGCCCTTCCGGCTGTCTTTATAAGTACATGCGAGCCGGGGATCTTCGCCGCGTGGAACCAGATGTCCTCGTCCCTCGCGTACTCCTTTACTATGAGGTCGTTTCCCGCGCCGGACTTGCCGCAGAGTATCTCGAAGCCATCGGTCGAGGCGTATCTCCTTACGGGCGTGGCCCTCTCCTCTTCCCTGGGCGCGGCGACTCCCTTCTCCTTTATATATCCTTCCTTCATAAGCTCGTCTCTAAGCTCGGCAACGTCCTCTCTCGTTTCGATAGACTCCCATTCATACATGAGTGAGGCGAGGTACTCAAGCTCTTTTTCGACCCCGGGTATCCTATCCCTTAAGAGGGAAATGGCGGTCTTCGCCCTCTTCGCCCGCTTGAAGAGTTTTTCGAGGTTCTCCTTTGGCCCGAGTTTCTCGTCGAGCGATATTGTGATTTTTTCCGGCGGGTAGACCGTATAGTCGTCCGCTTCTATCTCCCTCATCCCGCGCTTGAGCTTGCCGTAGTTGGATGAGAGTATCTCGCCGAGTCTCTCGTATTGGAGCCCAACGCTCGCGCGGGACTCATCCCCTTTAAGGTTTTTGAGTTTGCGCTCCGCCTTTTTTTCGGCCTCGACTATTACGCGCCTCAATCGGTTTTTTTCAAGCGCGAGCGTTTCCTCGTCGATAAGCGCCGAATAGTGCCTGTCCGCGGCTTCGTTCCAGGTCTCTCCCTCTTTTTTTTCGGCATATTCTTCTTTCATGGGAGGTGGTGTGGGTAGGGGCGTGAGGGTCCTGCCGGGGTAGACCTCGCGCGCCGAGCCCGGGCCGAAGTGTCTGAGCGCGTCCAGCACGACATTCCCGGCGTCGCATAAGATGATGTTGCTCGATTTGCCGGTAAGCTCGGCTACGAGAACGAAGACCGACCACGCCCCGTCTATCTTTTTATTTAACCTTAGGCGGACTATCCTCTCGCCCCTTGCCTGCTCGAAGGCCTCTATTCGGGCGTTCGTTATCCTGCTCCTTAAATAAGCCGCGAACCTCGGGGGCGCCGCCGGGTTTGTGAACTCGCGCGAGGTGAGGTGCATCCTTGAAAAAAGAGGGTGCGCGGAGATGACGAGGACCTCGGTCCTTCCTTTTGAGAAGACCTTGAATACGATAGTCCTCTCGTCCGGTTCGTGTATCCTGGATACAATGCCGTCCTTTAATCCAACGTTCAGCTCTGTCGTTATTTTTTCAAGCAGGTTCGGCCCCATCGGTAACGGATTATAGCATACAAGGGGAGGCCTCCGCGTGAAAAAAACGACGGCGCGCGGCCTCACCCAAGGGCGGTTTCAGTGAGAAAAACAGGGGACCGATCCGGCTGATTTCAGGGCTTGTAGATTGGCGCAAAAAAAACTTGACACGGGAATATTCCTGGTATAATATCCCTCCACCGAGTTCCAATTTTTATATTATTCATATTCCAGTCCCCGGCATTCTACGCTGTCCTTTTGAGAGAGTAACGGTGAAAACAAGGTGTGTTTTCACCTGTGGCATGGTTCCGGCGCTTGCAACCGCCAGTTGAATGTAAGACGGGTGAGCGGGACGTGCGAAAGAGTCTTTCCTTAAGAAACGGGCGGGCGCGAAGGCGGCTTTTACGGGCCGTGCAGCGTTTTGGAAGGGTCGGGCCGCCTGCAACAAAAAATCGCACCTGAGAAATAACAAAAACAAGGGCAGGGCGTTATCTCCTAAATGAAAAAGCTCATTTTATACGCCGTCGTCGGTGGCATCGCCTTTGTAATCGGCTATTTCGTCAACGACCAGTTCTTCTCCGACAGGGCCCCTGTCCAGCCTATTAACTTCAGCCACAAGATACACGCCGGCGACAACCAGATACCGTGCCAGTACTGCCACATCTACGCCGAGAGGTCGAGGGTCTCGGGCGTGCCGAACGTGAAGCGGTGCATGGGCTGTCATCAGATCATAAAGACCGATTCCCCTGAGATACAGAAGGTCGCCTCCTACTGGGACAAGAAGGAGCCGATACCGTGGGTGAAGGTATATAACCTCCCGGACCACGTCTATTTCCCGCACAAGAGGCACGTGAGGGCTGGGGTAGACTGCAAGAACTGCCACGGCGACGTCGCCTCTATGGCGAGGATTGAGAAGGTCTCGTCCCTGCAGATGGGCTGGTGTCTTAGCTGTCATACGAAGAGAGAAGTCAAAAACGGGCGCGACTGCTGGACCTGCCATAAGTAGCGATAGGAAAATATCGGGCTATGAAACGTAGAGACTTTCTAAAATTTATCGGGATAGGCGGCGTTGGGGCCGGGGCCGGGTTCGTACTCGGAAAGGTATCGAAGCCCCCCGGCGCAAAACTCATCCCGTACCTTATCCCGCCCGAGGACATAGTCCCCGGGGTAGCGACATGGTACGCATCCGTCTGCACGCTCTGCGGCGCGGGGTGCGGCACGCTCGTCCGGGTCATGGAGGGGCGCGCGAAGAAGGTCGAGGGCAACCCCGGCCACCCGGTCAACAGGGGCGGGCTCTGCGCCCTGGGGCAGTCGAGCGTCCAGGCCTTATATAACCCTGACAGGATCACGAAGCCCCTTAAGAGGAAGGGGCCGAGGGGTAGCGGCGAATACGCCGAGATAACCTGGGACGAGGCGTTAAAGACGCTCGCCGGGAACCTTACTGAGCTTAAATCAAAGAACGAGAGTGAAAAGCTCCACCTCCTCGCTTCGCCCCTGGGCGGCACGATCGACAGGCTCGCCGGAGAGTTCGTCTCCGCCTTCGGCTCCTCGAACTACTCGCACTACGGGCTCTTCCAGAGGAAGAACCTCGCCTTCGCCAACCTCTCTGCGATGGGCACGGCTTCCGTCCCGCATTACGACATAGAGAACACAAAGTACCTCCTCTCCTTCGGGGCGGACTTCGCTTCCACCTGGGTATCCCCGGTAAATTACTCGAACGGCTACGGCAAGATGCGCCAGGGCGCGGGCGAGAGAGGCAAGCTCGTACAGGTGGAGCCGAGGCTCTCACTCACCGGGGCGAGTGCGGACGAGTGGGTGCCGGCAAAGCCGGGGACTGAAGCGCTCCTCGCGCTCGCAATCGCGAATACGATTGTGGAAAAGGGCCTTGCGAGGGACGCTTCGGCGTGGAGGGGGGTCCTCTCCAGGTACAAGGCAAAGGACGCGGCGTCCGTCTGCGACGTATCCGTTGAAAGGATAGAGGCGATGGCCGTTGAGTTCGCCCGCACGAGGCCGTCTCTGGCTATAGCCGGCGACTCCGTCTCCTCTTACGAAAACGGCGTATCCGGGGCGATTGCCGTGAACATATTGAACCAGGTCGCCGGGAACATCGGCATCATCGGCGGCGTAATGCCTAACGGGGACGACCTCGGCAACGGAAAGAAGATCGACTTCGGCAGGAAGATATCCACGCTTATCTCAGCCGCGAACGCTGGCAAAATAAAGACGCTCATCGTATACGGAGCGAACCCGGTATTCACGACCCCGAAGGCGGCCAGGCTCGAAGAGGCGCTCTCGAAGGTCCCGTTCATCGCGTCTTTTTCAAGCTTCATGGACGAGACGACCGCCCACGCGGACATCATACTCCCGGCGCACACTTCACTTGAGGACTGGGGAGACGACTTCCCGGACCCGGGCGTCGCGGCGCCGGTGGCGTCCCTCATACAGCCTGTTGTAGGCCCGGTATTCGATACGAAGTCATTAGGCGACATATTCATCGAGCTCGCAAAGGCAGTCGGCGGCAATGTCGCCGGAAAGATAAATGCGCCGAACTTTGCCGAGTACCTTAAGGCCTCGTGGAAAGGGCTCTATTCCCGGAACCGCGAGATGGCCGCGGGCACCCTCGGCTTTGAGGATTTCTGGAACAAGGCGCTTCAGAGAGGCGGCTGGTGGGGCCCTTCAAGGAAGAGGACCGCAACCGTTTCCGCCCGCGCAGGCGAACACCTTGCCGGCACGCCGGCCAGATTTGAGGGCGAAGAGGCCCAGTACCCCTTTTATCTCATCCCCTACGCGCAGACCGCGTACATGGACGGCAGGGGCGCGAACCTGCCCTGGCTCCAGGAGCTCCCGGACCCGATGACCTCGGTCGTATGGGGCACGTGGGTGGAGATAAACCCGAAGACCGCCGCCTCGCTCGGCCTCAAAGAAGGCGACATGGTGAACATCGAATCCCCCTTTGGCAAGATCAGCGCGCCGGTCTACTTGTACCCGGGCATAAGGCCCGATACCGTTGCAGTGCCGATCGGGCAGGGGCACAGCCACTACGGCAGGTACGCCAAGGGCAGAGGGGCGAACCCCATTGAGATACTCCCCTTTAAGGAAGACCCTCTTTCCGGTGAGGCCGCGCTCAATTCCACGCGCGTGCGCATAACCCGCGGCGCGACTGGCGAGCGTATGGTAAAGATGGAGGGCTCTACAAAGGAGCTCGGCAGAGGCATCGTCCAGACCGTATCGCCCTCTGAGTTCAAGAGGATGAAGAAGGAGGTAGTCTAACGTGCCTGGATTCTTGGAAAGGATAGCCGGCAAGCTCAAGTCCTACAGGGAGCCCGGATACTATACGAAACTCGACCACAAGTGGACGATGGTCATAGATCTGGACAAGTGCAACGGGTGCGAGGCGTGCGTCGTCGCCTGCTACGCGGAAAACAACCTCCCGGTAGTCGGCAAGGAGCAGTGCGAAAAGTCCAGGGCCTTCAGCTGGCTCCGCATAGAAAGGTACGTCGAAGGCGAGTACCCGGACGTGAAGGTGAAGTTCATACCGGTCATGTGCCAGCACTGCATGAAGGCGCCCTGCGAGACAGGTTGCCCCGTATACGCGACGTACCACAACCAGGACGGGTTGAACGTCCAGGTATACAACAGGTGCGTGGGCACGTTCACATGCGCGACATACTGCACCTACGACGTGCGCCGTTTCAACTGGTTCACCTACAAGTGGCCAAAGCCGCTGGAGGCGCAGTTGAACCCCGACGTGTCGGTAAGAGAGATGGGCGTCATGGAGAAGTGCACCTTCTGCATACAGAGGATAAGGTCCGCGAAGGACACGGCAAAGGACGAGGCGAGGCCCGTAAAGGACGGCGATATAAAACCGGCCTGCTCCCAGTCCTGCCCCACGGGCGCGATATACTTCGGGGACATGCAGGACCCGGAGAGCGTAGTAGCTAAACTGGCTAAGAGCCCGAGGAGGTACAGGCTCCTTGAGGAGCTCAATGCCGATCCTTCGGTAATATACCTAAAAAGGGTAATGGGCGATGGCACCTCATCACATGAGTGATAACCAGACCGGCAACGCGATCTCCTACAAAGAGGTCAACGACGACGTCGTAAGGACCATGACGGAGACCGGGAAGTGGTACTACATCGCGCTTGCCGGGGCGTTCTCGGGCTTCCTCGCCTTCTGGATACTCCCCTGGGCGTACCAGATATATAAAGGGCAGGGCGTCTCCGGGCTCAATACCCCGGACTTCTGGGGGATATACCTCACGAACTTCGTCTTCTGGATAGGCATAAGCCACTCAGGGACGCTCCTTTCCGCTATATTGTTCATAACGAAGACGCCGTGGCGGCGCTCCATCTACCGTAGCGCCGAGGCGATGACGTTCTTTTCAGTCGCCACAGCCGCGGTCTTCATATTCGTCCACATGGGCAGGCCCTGGAACTTCTACTGGACCATGCCGTACCCGAACCAGAGGCAGTTGTGGCTTAACTTCCAGTCGCCGCTCATGTTCGACGTCTTCGCGATAAGCACCTATGCGACCTCATCCATGATATTCCTCTACTTCGGGTCGATACCCGACCTCGCCGCGGTCCGCGACAGGGTCACGGGCTGGAGGAAGCAGGTCTACTCGGCGCTCGCGCTCGGCTGGAGGGGCACCGACTCAGAGTGGCACTGGCTCTTTAAGGCGTACACGTTCTTCGCGGTCTTCATAATACCGCTCGCCGTCTCCGTCCACTCGATCGTCTCCTGGGACTTCGCGCTCTCGAAGGTGCCGGGGCTCGCAAAGACCATCTTCGCGCCTTACTTCGTCGTCGGCGCCATATACTCGGGTTCCGCCGGCATCGTCACCCTCATGATAATCTTCAGGAAGGCGATGAAGATAGAGAAGTACATAACGCTCAACCACTTCGACAAGCTCGGGATGCTCCTCCTCGTCATGTCGCTCCTCTGGTCCTACATAAACGTCATAGAGGTCTTCACCGGCTGGTACGCCAACACCTCGGCGGAGAACGAGACGCTCATCTACCGCATGTTCACGACCCCGTACGCGTACATGTTCTGGCTGATGATAGTCACCAACACGATACTCCCGCTCCTCTTCATATTCAAGAAGTGCAGGACTTCTATCCTCGCCTGCCTCGTCGTTTCATTGGGCATAAACGTCGGCATGTGGCTTGAGAGGTACCTGATACTCACGACGTCGCTCCCGAGGAAGTTCCTGCCGTACATGTGGCACGATTACATCCCGAGCTGGGTCGAGATATCGATGACGCTCGGTTCGTTCTGCTTCTTCGCGATGCTCTTCCTCCTTTTCGTAAAGCTCTGGCCGAGTGTTTCGATATACGAGGTCAAGGAGGACATCGGCATCCCCATGAGGAGAGGGGGGGGGCACCATTAATATGGATAAGGCGGTATTGGGGCTTTTTACATACGCGGACGACTTGCTGGACGCGGCCAAGAAGCTTGAGGGCTCGGGCTACGATATCACCATCTTCTCGCCCATTCCATTAGGCCACGAGATAGAGCACAAGCTCGGCCCGAGGAAGAACCACATCAAGTACTTCACCTTCATAGGGTCGGTGGCCGGGCTCTTCTTCGGCTTGCTCCTGACGCTCGGGACCGCGGCGATGTACGTGATCCCCAGGGGCGGACGCCCGATATGGTCCATAACGCCGACGCTCCTCATGAGCTACGAGACGACGATCCTCATAGGGGTAATGTTCACGCTCATGAGCTTCCTCTTTTTCTCCAAGCTCCCGTCGTTTTCAAAGAAGATATACGACCCGCAGATAAACGTCGACTACTTCGGCCTCCTCATAGACGGAAACTTGAGGGGCAGGTACGACGAGGTCGAAAGGATTTTGAGGGACAATGGCGCCAATGAGATCAAACGTGTCGAAGAGACCGAATATAACAGCTAAGCTCGCGCTCGGAGCGTTCCTGGCCGCGCTCGCGCTACCGGGCGCGGCTGACGCGATGCCCTGGTCGTGGGACATGTTCACCCAGCCCTCGTATAAGGCGCAGGAGGACCTGCCCCCGGCGAGGCCCGAAGGGGTTGTCCCGGCCTCCGGGCACACCTATGTGAAGGACAGGGCTGATTCAGCCCGGCTGAAGAGCCCCGTCGAGCCTACTACCGCGTCGCTTGAGAGGGGCGAGGCGATGTACAAGCGCTACTGCGCCCCCTGCCACGGAGACACCGGCAAGGGCGAGGGGCTCGTCGGGCAGAAGTACGTCGCGCCGACGGACCTTACGACCGACTACGTCCAGAAGAAGCCTAACGGCGACATCTATTATACGATCACGAACGGCGGGCTCGCCATCATGCCGAGCTACGGCGACTCGGTCGCCGAGGCCGACAGGTGGCACATCGTCAACTACATAAAGAACAACCTCGTGCCCAGGGCCGCCACACCCGTCTCCGCCTCAAAGTAGGCGGGGGGAAAAGGTCTGCGCGGGCGCTGACTTGAAAAGATTTTGATGGACGCCGGACGGTTCGCTGAAAAGACGCCCCATTAACGCGCATAAGAAGGTCTGACATGGTCTGGATACTCCTCGCACTCCTGGCAAACGGAATAATATCCTTCGCCTACACGGTCTCGACGACGCCCGAGACGACGAACCTCTGGGCGATGCTGGCGACTACATTCGTCTTCTACCTCGGCATAACGCAGACTGGGATAATATTTTCCGCCTTCATGAGGATAGCTAAGTCCGAATGGGGCAAATTATTCTCGAGGATAGGCGAGATACTCACCCTCTCCTTCATACCCGTCGCTTTCGCTACCTTCATCATCATTTACCTCGGCGGCACGGAGCACCTCTTCTACTGGGCAAAGCCGGCCCTTGACGCGGCCCACGGGGGACATGAGGCAACGGGCGCGGCCCACCACATAAGCCCGTGGCTCACGAAGGACCTCTTCCTCTGGAGGACCATAATATCCATGTCCCTCTTCTATTTCTTCAGTTACCTGTACTTCTCCAACGCGAGGGTCGAAGAGAAGGGGCACCCCGGGATAAACCTCGAATCCAGGCTGAACGTCCTCGCGGGCATCGTCATGTTCTTCTATGTGATGACCAACACGAACACCGCCTGGGACTTCGGCATGATGATAATACAGCACTGGGAGTCGACGATATTCCCGCCCTACTATTGGGTCGGCAACGTCTTCGCCGGCGTCTCTTTCCTCTTTATATTCGGCGCCTGGGCGCTTAAAAAGTACATGAGGATCAATCTCCGGAACGAAAAAGAGACACTCGACTACATGGGCTTGATGCTCATGGGGTTCACGCTCCTCTGGGTATACATGCTCTGGTCCCAGCACATCGTCATATGGTACGGAGACATCCCGGCCCTTACCGCTCCGGTAGTAAAGACGATGACCGGGAACTACTCCCTGGCGTTCTTTATCATGCTCTTCGCACTCTTCATAATCCCGTTCATCGCACTCCTCTACAGGAAGGTGAAGCTCTCGCTTACCGCCCTTACGGCCGTTGCCTACATCATATGCATCGGCGTATGGATAAACCGCTACCTTATGGTCATGCCGGTATTCTCCGACGGCTCCGTCTATACGTTCATAAGCTGGACCGGCATAGCGCTTATTCTCGGCGGGCTCTCCGCGATGCTCATCTCATTTTTTGCGTTCCTCAAGCTCTTCCCCAACGTGACCATCACCACTTACGCGGAGAAGCACGGGGACCACTAAAGCCTAAAGCCCCCCCTTTAACCGAACAAGCGCCCGGGGCCGGATGGCCCCGGGTTTTTTATTTTCCTTTAGGGTTAATGCCCCGCGGCCTGTCACGCCTGTATCCCCACGCCTTTGATGGCTGAGGGTCAGGGCGGGGGTGAAAAACTCGCCTCACCGGGCAATGCAGGGGAAGCTAAAGGAGATAACGCCGGCGTCATTGGCAGGGCTCTTTGAAGATTACACGAGGCAAGCGCTTCCTCCCCGCTCCCATTTGTGGGAGCGGGCGGATTGAGGGCGGTTTTGGAATGCCGGGTATAGACCTTGCCGACCTTTAGCGTCGATAGGGTGGGGGCGGGGGTGGGGGGGGATGGGTTCGGGACGACAGTGGCAGGGCCGAGATGATTCAGTCGAGACCGCCCCCTCACTCCTGAACGCAAAAAGGCCGTCCGCTTTAAAAAGCGGACGGCCTTGCTAAAAATGCCTATTCGCGCCCTATATTAGAGGAGCGAGATGAACGGGTTCGCGAAGAGCAGTATGAGCGCTATGACGAGCGCGTATATCGCGAGGGACTCGATCATCGCGAGACCGATGAGCATGGTCGTGAGTATCTTGCCGGAGGCCCCGGGGTTCCTGGCTATGCCGTCTACGGCGCCCCTTATCGCGTTACTCTGGGCAAGTCCTGTGCCCGCCGCGGCTATCGCCATTCCAAAAGCGGAGGCTATGGCGACGCTTATGAAAAACCATACCTTCGCGTTACCGGTCGTACCGGCGGATGCGGCCGCCTCGGCAGTCTCGGCGAAGGCCGGGGAAGCCATCAGGGTCGCGGCCGCCCCAAGAAGAAACACTAAACTCTTTCTCATGACTTGAATTACCTCCCTTGCTTAGCCACAATCGCGGGTTTAAGCAATTTTCAAATTTTTTATAGACGCTTAATATATCAATCGCATATACCCGTGTCAAGGATATTT